>JAGLBK010000009.1 GCA_018260275.1 Deinococcus sp. | reverse complement strand
CGGCGTCGCGCTCGAAGGCGGCCTTGCTCATCTTGACCATCATGTCAGCAATCTTGTTCAGGTTGCCCTTGAATCCGGCCTTGATGGCGACTTCACGCGCTTCGTAGGGGCGCAGACCGGTCACAGGGTCCACACGGTGCTTGATGATCTTTTCGGGGGTAGCGGCGGCCACTTCCTCGATTTCCATACCACCCTCGGCGGAGGCCATCAGGGTGTAGCTCTGGACGTTACGGTCAACAATCATGCCGACGTAGTACTCGGTGCCAGCATCGATGTCCACGGCTTTGGTGACCAGCACCTTGCCCACGGTCAGGCCCTTGATGTCCATGCCCAGGATGTTCTTGGCGTTCTCGACGGCCTTTTCCTCGCTGGAGCTGAACTTGACGCCGCCCGCTTTCCCGCGCCCGCCCACATGCACCTGCGCCTTGACGACGACGGGCTGGCCGTATTCCTTGTAGATGGCCTGGACTTCTTCGGGGGTGGTGGCGACTTTGCCGTCCTGCACGTTGACGCCGTACTGGCGCAGCACTTCCTTGCCCTGATACTCGTGAAGTTTCACGGTGCTCCTCCTTGGGTGTGATGGCTGCTGTTTCAGCCGTTACTTTTACTTTGTTTCCCGGTCGATTAGTATAAGCCTGGGATCAGGTTCGGCCAAAGTTGTCCCTGAACTGGGGACAGACGCGGTTCAGCCAACAAGCTGAAAAAGCTTTGCCAGCCCAGATTGACGGGGCCAGCAAAGTTCAGGTTAGCCGGAAACGGCGGCCCGCCCCAGTCCGAACGCCTGGTGAACGGCCAGCGTAGCGGTATCGACCTGCCCGCCTTCGATGGCGACCGAGATGTTGAGTTCACTACCGCCCTGCGAGATCATGAGCACGTTGACACCGCTGCTGGCGAGGGAAGCAAAGAGTTTGGCCGACACGCCGCGCTGCCCGCGCATCCCGCTGCCGACAATAGCCAAGACGGCCACATCGTTCTGCTCCTCGACGTTCAGTTCACTTGACAGGCCGCTGCGCAGAGCCTGAAGGGTGCGCCCGGCGTCACTGCCGGGTACGGCCAGCGACACATTGCTCATGCTGCTGCTCTGAGACACCATCAACAGGGTGATGTTCTCACGGGCCAGCGCGGTAAACACGCTGGCGATAACTTCGGGTACGCCCAGCACTCCGGCCCCGGTCACGGTAATCAGGCTGACATTCTTGATCGAGGTCACGGCCTTCACTGGGCGATCAGGAATGTGCTGCGGCTCGGGCTGCACCAGCGTTCCGGCAAAGTCGGGATCGGTAGAGTTTTTCAGGCGCAGCGGAATACCGCTTTCCTTGATGGGAGTCACGGCGAGCGGGTGCAGCACCTTGGCTCCGAAGTAGGCCAGTTCCATGACCTCGCCGTAGCTGAGGATTTCGATGTTCTGAGCGTCCTTGACCACGCGCGGGTCGGCGCTCATCACACCGTCGACGTCTTTCCAGGCCCATACCTCGTCGGCAGACAGCGCTTTGCCGATGATGGTCGCCGTGAAGTCGGTGCCGCCGCGCCCAAGGGTGCTGGTCGCGCCCTTTTCGGTTTCGCCCATGAAGCCCGCGACAACCGGGGTCACGCCCGCGCTTAGGAAGCCGGTCAGACGGTCCTTGACGCGCTCGTAGGTCTGCGGCAGGGGCTTGGCGTTGCCAAAATGAGAATCGGTCAGGATGCCCGCCTCTCCCCCACTGACGTGTTTGGCGTGCACCTGCATGCCTTCGAGGGCCAGGCTCATGAGCGGGGCGCTGAGGCGCTCACCGAAGGCCACGATCAGGTCACGGCTGCGGGGCGTCAGTTCGCGCAGCAGATACACGCCGTAGACCGCCTGGCGCAGCGTTTCGTGCATTTCGCGGATTTCGCGCACCGTATCGCTATCGGGGGCGGCGCCGAGTTCCTGGGCCGCCGTGAAGTGCCGGGTCCGCATGGCGGCGATTTCGTCGTTGGCGCTGGCGATATCGCCGGTTTCTGCCGAGGCGGCGATCTTGAGAAGCTGGTTGGTGACCCCGGCCATCGCGCTGACGACCACCACGACCTTGATCCCCTCTTTGATACTGCGGGCGGCCAGCGAGGCGCTGTGACGAATAGCCGCCGCGTCGCCCATGTTGGTGCCGCCGAATTTCATGACCAGAAGTGAGTAACTCATGGGAGCAGTATGCCGCGCGGGTCGGGGGCCTGGGGCGCAGGTGTCTGGGCAGTCCATAATTAAGTAAGTGATTATTTTCACTATTAAACTTGCGCGTGAAATTTTTGTTCTTTAGGGGATTTGATCAGAAGAAGTTGCCCTGTGGCCCCTACAAGCCTGAGTGATGCCGAAATCCGACTCATCAACCGGATTTCTTTAGTGGAACGCACTCCGCGTTACCCCCTCGCTTCGCGCCCTGCAAGTCCCAACCTCTGCCGCATACCCTTCAGGCTGGGCAATTTTTATCCTTAGACCCTTCGACACTTTGACCGTCCTCGCTACGACTTTCACAGGAGGTCTACTACACTCAACTTATGACGCCGTTAGCCGCAGTGCTTTTTGACAGAGACGAGACGCTGGCCTACACCGACCCGGCGGTCTACCGCGAGGCGGCCCTCTGGCTGGCCGGACAGTACGGCCTGGACGCCAGAAGTGCCGGGCAGACGATGGCCGGGCTGTGGCAGGAGCAGAGCGACGCGTGGTGGCACCTGCGCACCGAGGCGCACGAGGACGACTTCTGGAAGGAGTACGGCGCGGAACTGACTCGCCGCCTGGGCCTGTCGGAAGCGGATACCGACGCGGTGATGAAGACGTACCCCTACGAGCGCTTCATGAAGCCGGTGAGCAACGCGCGGGAAGTACTGAGTGACCTGCGGGCGCGGGGCCTGAAGATCGGCGTGCTAAGCAATACGCTGCCCAGCATTCACCGAACACTGGAGGCCGTCGGGCTGGCCGATCTGGTGGACGTGGCCCTGGCGACCTGCACCCTCGGCGTGCATAAGCCGGAGGCCACCGCCTTCACGCTGGCGGCGCAGGCTATGCAGCTGGCCCCCGGGCAGATTCTGTTCATAGATGACCGCCTGGAAAATGTGGAAGCCGCCCGCGCAGTGGGCATGCAGGCCGCGCAGATCGACCTGAGCGGCCAGAATCCGCAGGCCATTCATAATCTGGCGCAGGTGCTGGAACTGGTGCAGGCATGAGACTCATCGACGGGCATCTCGACCTCGCCATGAACGCGCTGAGCGGGCGCGACCTGACGCTGCCGCTAGAACAGTTGCGCCTGACCGACCCGCTGCCGGGGCAAACCGCCACCACGACCTTCGGGGAACTGGAAGCGGCGGGGACGGCCCTGTGCTTCGGAACACTGTTCGCCCTGCCCGCCAGCGCAGAAGACCCGCACGGCTACCGTACCGCTGCCGAAGCGAAGGCGCAGGCCCTCGCCCAGCTGGAACAGTATCTACGCTGGCAGGACGCCGGGCACCTCCGGCTGCTGACCTCGGCGCAGGAAGTCGCGGCACATTTGCAACGGCCAGAGGCCCCGCTGGGCGTGGTGCTGCTGATGGAAGGAGCCGACCCGGTGCTGACGCCGGACGAGTTGCCCGAGTGGGTCGGGCGCGGCGTGAAGATCATCGGCCCGGCGTGGACCCGAACGCGCTACGCCGGGGGCACCGACACCCCTGGGCCGCTCAGCGCGGAGGGCCGCGAACTGGTGCAGGGCATGAAGGAACTGGGCGTGACGCTCGACGCCTCGCACCTCGACGACGACGCCTTCTGGGACGCGGTGGACATCGGCCCCAAGCTGATCGCCACGCACTCGAACAGCCGCGCCCTGGTGCCGGGCAACCGCCACCTGAGCGACGAGATGGCGCGGGCGGTGGCCCAGGCCGGGGGAGTGATCGGGCTGGTGCTGCTCAGCCGCTTCATTCAGGCCGACTGGCAGCCGGGTACGCGGGCCGCCCTGAGCGATCTGCTGCGCCACGCCGAGCATTACGCGGCGCTGGTCGGCTGGGACTATCTGGGCATCGGCAGCGACCTGGACGGCGGTTTTGGGGCTGAAAAGACGCCGGTGGGGATCGGGCGTTACCGCGACCTGCCCCGACTGCTGGAGCTGCTGCCGCCGGAGCGCCGCCTGGCGGTGGCTTCGGGCAACTGGGAACGCTGGCTGACCACGCATTTTTAAGAGCAATGGTTCGGACAGTTTCAAAATCCTGTTCTGCAAAGTGCGACCAGCACGAAGTTTTTAGCTCCTCCCCACCTGCGGGGGAGGCTGGGAGGGGGGTAACGCACATGGCGTACCAGACGGATTAATTCGGATTTCCCTTGTCCTGAGTCACAAAACTGTCCGAACTATTGAATAGAGCATCCGGGAAAAGCGCCCCAAGTGCTTCCATTCTGCCGGATGCTCTTTCTCGATTCACTCGTCGTCTTGACCAGAACAGCTTCTTGACCAAAGCGGCACCCGTGATGGGGCCTGGTCGCACCCGTATGGGGCCTGCCCGCTGTCTTGACCAGAACAGCACCCATGAAAGGGGCTTGGTCGCTCACTCGGCCAGCAGATGGCGAAAACCGCTCCGACTTTATGGCAAATGCTCTAGGCTAGGGAGATGAGCAGAGAAGAACTCGACCCGCGCGTGCTGGCGTTCGATGAGGGGCGGCGACTGGCCGAAACAGCGGCGCAGGGCCAGCTGAGTGATCTTCCGGGCGAAGGGTGGCGCTACGTGACGCCCCGGCCCTTTATCAACGGTGCGGCGCGGCTCAGCTTGCGGGCCGGGCCGGACGAGGGCGCGGCGCAGGTCACCGAGGCCCTGGTGGGCGAGGCGCTGGAAGCGCTCTGGGAGCAGAGCGAATGGGCCAGGGTGCGCACCGTTCACGACCGCTATCTGGGCTGGGTGAGGGCGGCGGAACTCCAGACCGCGCAGGCACCCGACGCGGCAGAGATGACGGTCACGGCGCTACGGGCGCATGCTTTTGCTGGGCCGAAAGTGAGCCGGGCCATCGTCGCGGAACTGAGCTACGGGGCGCGGGTGTGGCGGGATGAGGGCGACGTGGTCGAGGAAAACCACCGCCGCTGGGTGCCGGTCCTGCTGCCCGGTGGTCAGGCCGCGTATGTGCAGGAGGTCTGCTTTACGCCACTGGCCGAGCAGACGGTCACCGACTTCGCCCTGCGGTTTCTGGAAACGCCGTATGTCTGGGGGGGCCGCAGCGCGTGGGGCCTGGACTGCTCGGGGTTGACGCAGCTGGTGTATGGGGCGTTCGGGGTCCAGCTGCCGCGCGACGCCGACCAGCAACAGGCCACGCTGACGGCGATCAGTGAGCCGCGGGCGGGCGATCTGGCCTTCTTTCCGGGACACGTGGGACTGATGCTGGACGAAAAACGGCTGGTTCACGCCAACGCCACGAACATGCGCGTAAACATTGAAACGCTGGGCGAAGGCGAGTACGGCACGCGGCTGCGGCGGGGCTGCACCGGCTTCGGGAGGCCCGTATGAACACGACCTGGGAAACGCTGGACTTGCAGACGAAGCGTCCGTTCGGTATTGCCCGCTGGACGCACAGCGTGTATCCGCGCACGTTCGTGACCTTCGAGCAGAGCGGGGTCGTGGGCCACGGCGAGGCCGCGCCAAACGCGTTCTACGGTGAAACGCGCCGCACCGTCGAGGCCGTTTTGCCGCTGCTGGCCGAGGCGCTGACCGATCCGTGGGACTGGGACGGGCTACGGCAGAGGCTCTCGGCGCGGATGCCGCACGACCATCCCAGCGTTAAATGTGCGCTGGAAATGGCGGCGCTGGAGTGGTGTGCGGCGTCCGCAGGCGTTCCCGTCTGGCAACTGCTGGGCCTCTCCCCTGCCCCGATTCCGGAGAGCAGCTATACGGTCAGCCTCGCGGCGCTGCCCGAGATGAGGCGGCAGGCCCGCGACGCCGTGGAACGCGGACACAACGTCTTGAAAGTCAAGCTGGGAACGCCCGACGACGAGCAGATTCTAGAGGCGCTGCGGGAGGAAGCCCCACGGGCAGCGCTGCGGGTGGACGCCAACGCCGCCTGGACACGCCCCCAGGCCAAGCGGATGTTGGGCGTGCTGGACGCGGCGCAAGTGGAATTGCTGGAGCAACCGCTGGCGGCAGATGACCTCGCGGGGCACGCGGCGCTGCGGCACTTCGCCCGGCTGCCCATCGTGGCCGACGAGAGCCTGCACCATGTCTGCGATGTAATCGCGCTGGCCGAAGCGTTCGACGGTATTAACCTGAAGCTCGCCAAGCTGGGCGGGCCGCTACGGGCACTGGAGGCGCTCAGGCTGGCCCGCGCCCACCAGATGCAGGTCATGATCGGCTGCATGATCGAGAGCAGCCTGGGCATCAGCGCCGCCGCTGCGCTGGCGGGCCTGTGCGACTGGGCCGATCTGGACGGGGCCTTGCTACTGGACGACGATCCGTTTTCGGGCCTGGAATGGAACGCCGGACAGTTGAGCAGACCACGGGGTGCGGGCTGGGGGGTCGAGCGGCGGTGAGTCCCAACATCGCCATCATCGGCTGCGGGAACCGGGGCGCAGACGTGTACGCCGCGCTGCTGCCGGAGTACGGGTCCAGGGTCGGCTGGCTGGTCGAGGCCAATCCAGTGCGACTGGCCGAGGTCGCCGGGCGGCACGGGCTGGGGCCGCAGCAGTGTTTTGCCCACTGGGACGAATTCTTTGCGCTGGGGCGCGTGGCCGACGCGGTAGTCATCGCCACGCCGGACGGCCAGCACGTCGAGCCGTGTGTCAGGGCACTGGCGCTGGGATACGATGTGCTGCTCGAAAAACCCGTCTGCCTGAACGAAGCCGAGCTGGACGTGCTCCTGCGGGCCGAGGCCAGTTCGGGCGGGCAGGTGTCGGTGTGCCATGTACTGCGGGCCACGCCCTTTTTCCGGGCGGTGCGGGAGGTGCTGGATTCCGGGGTGCTGGGGCAGCTGATCGGGATTCAGCACGCCGAGAACGTCGCTTTCTGGCACTACGCCCACTCGTATGTGCGGGGCAACTGGCGGCAGTCTCCCCCGGCGGCTCCTTTTCTGCTTGCCAAAAGTTGTCATGACCTCGACCTGTTGCGCTGGTTCGTGGGAGCACGTCCGCAGCGTATTGCTAGCGAGGGCGGCCTGCGCTATTTCCGCCCCGAACACGCCCCGGCAGGCGCGGCGGCCCGCTGCGTGGAGTGCCCGCTGAGCGACTGCCCTTACGACGCGCGGCGCATCTATTCCGCCTTCGCCCCAGACCAGTGGCCGACCAGCGTGGTCACGGCGGGCGGCGTGGCCCTGGATACGGCACTGCGCGAGGGGCCTTACGGCGAGTGCGTGTATCTGGGCAACAACAACGTCGTGGACCATCAGGCAGTCACGGCCACCTTCCAAAACGGCGTGACCGCGCAACTGACGGTCAGCGCCTTCACGCACAACAACACCCGCACCCTCAAACTGCTCGGCAGTCACGGTGAACTGCGCGGGCACATGGAGCGGGGCGAACTGGAACTGTACGACTTCCGCACAGGTCAGGCCGAGGTCTGGACGGTGGCCACCCCGGGCGATCGGCACGGCGGCGGCGACACCGGACTGGTCATAGCGTGGCTGCGTTTTCTGCGCCGTGAGGCGGAGGTGCCTACTCCGCTGACCGAATCGCTCGATTCTCACCGGATGGCTTTTGTGGCGGAACGGGCGCGGCTGAGCGGTACGGTCGAGTTGCTGGGCTGAACACTGCACTCGAATCCCCTGCAGATTAAGTGAATAGTTTCACGATTTTCCTAGGTCGTGAAATTTTGGTTCTCTCCGGCTCATGTCTCCAGACGCACAGGTTTACTTTGTGCAGGGCGGGCATCGCCTATGCTAGGGCGTGCATTTCGACGACCTTCCCGTCTTGCCCACCACGCCCGGCGTCTACATTTTTCGCAAGGGCGGCGTACCTATTTATATCGGCAAGGCCAACAACCTGCGCTCGCGGGTCGGGCAGCACTTCAAGGCAGGCGGCAAGAGCGGCAAATTCACGCGGCTGGCCGAGAGCCTGGAATTCATCTCGGCGCGCAACGAGGTCGAGGCGCTGATTCTGGAAGCCAACCTCATCAAGCAGCACCGCCCGCATTACAACGTGCTGCTCAAGGACGACAAACACTACCCGTTCCTGAAGCTGACCAACGAGGCTTTTCCGATGCTGGTGGTCACGCGCCGGGTGATCAAGGACGGCGCGAGTTACTACGGGCCGTACCCGGACGCCTCGGCGGTGCGGCGGGTCAAACACCTGATCGACACCATGTTTCCGCTGCGGAAAAACAGCGGGCTGCCGATGCAAAAAAAGCCGCGCCCGTGCCTGAATTTCCATATGGGCCGCTGCCTGGGGCCGTGCGTGGATCAGGCCGACCCCGCCGAATATAGCCGATCAGTCGAGGATGTCCGGGCGCTGCTCGAAGGCCGCGCCGCGCCCGTCATTGCGCGATTGAAAGAAGACATGAAACTCGCCGCCAAAGGGCAAGATTTCGAGCAGGCCGGGCGGCTGCGTGACCGCATTCAGGCCGTCGAAAAACTGTTTGGCACCGAGCAGCACGCTTTTGTGAGCGACGAGACCGATCTGGACTTTCTGGGGGTCGCGCAGGCGGGCGAATTTGCGATGGTGCAACTGTTCCGGATGCGCGGGGGGCGGGTGGTGGGGCGCGACAAACGCTTCTTGACCGGGGCCGAAGACAGCCCGCTGGGCGAGATTGTGCAGGCGTTCGTGCAGGACTACTACACCCAGGCCACGCACGTTCCGCCGCTGATTCTGCTGCCCGCCGAGTTCGAGGACGCCCCGGTCTGGAGCCAGTTTCTGAGCGAAAAGGCGGCCCGGAAAGTTGAGATGAGGACGCCCAAACGCGGCGACAAGGTGGACCTTGTGGAGATGGCGCAGCGCAACGCCCAAACCGGCCTGGATTCGGAAATGGCCCTGCTGGAGCGCCGGGGCGACCATCCGGGTCTAGACGCGCTGCGCGAGGTGCTGGCGCTGCCGGACCGTCCGTGGCGCATCGAGGGGTACGACAACTCGAACCTGTTCGGCAGCAATATCGTGTCGGGGATGGTGGTCTTCGAGGGCGGACGCGCCCGCCGGGGCGAACACCGCCGCTTCAAGGTGCGCGGGCTGGATCACCCCGACGACTACACATCGATGAAACAGACCATCGTGCGGCGCTTTACCGGCAGTCTGGCCGACAAATTGCCACTGCCGGATTTAATCCTGATCGACGGGGGACGCGGACAGGTCAACGCCGCCCTGGACGCCCTGAAGGAAGCCGGGGTACGGGTGCCGGTGGTCGGTCTTGCCAAACGGGTCGAGACGCTGATCCTGCCGGGGCGCTACGGGGCGCAGTGGTGGCTGGAAACCGGAACCGAAATAGGAGTGAAGGGTGAGCTGCTGCTGGCGCATACCCACCCGGCGCTGCGGATGCTGATTGGCGTGCGCGACGAGGTTCACCAGTACGCCATCACGTATCACCGTAAATTGCGCGGCCAGGACATGCTCCGCAGCGTGTTCGACGATCTGCCGGGCATCGGGCAAAAGCGCAAGGACGCGCTGCTGGAACACTTCACCAGCCTCGAAGACCTCGCCGCCGCCCCGGTCGAGCAGATCGCCGCCGTGCCGGGCATGACCACGCGGGCCGCCCAGAGCGTCAAGACCTTTTTGCAGGAACGCGAGGCAAACCAGCAGCCAGTGACGTGACCATAAATAAAGCCCCCCGAGCTGGAGGGCATTGGGGGGGCGAAGTTGAACAAAGACTCGTCGCAGGCCCTTGAGCCTGAGCCGTTTTTGCCCTTAGACACGTCGACTCTTTGACCCTTAGACCAACCGTCTGTTAGGCCAGCTGAAACAGGCGGGCCAGGCGCAGCAACAGGAAGAGCCGGGCAGACAACGGTGACAGTGAGGCGACAGACTTCAGACGGCAAGCTCTGGCCGCCGCACCCTGCGACGCCTCTTCACGCAGGTGCTGCGCCCGCTCCTCGGCCAGTCGGGAAAAGTAGGGATTCATAGCGACTCCGTGACGCGCCGCTGCCAGTCCGGGCAGCCCTTGGTGGCGCGGTTGGCCCCAGCATGCCGCCGGGCGGGGCCAGAACACATGCGCCAGGTGCCGGAGGAAGGCTCAGCCAGATGGCCTAGAGGACTGGCCTGACAGAATGGACTGGCAAACGGGGCCGACCCGCGCAGCACAGAAGCCAAAAAGCCGATCTGCTACCCTGGCCGTTATGTCCAGATTAGATCAGCTGCGCCGGGCCATGACCCGCGCGGGAATCGACGCGCTATGGGTCAGCGACCCGGCCAACGTGCGGGCGCTTTCCGGCTTCACCAGTCCGAAAGACGGCAAGGTCCTGGTGACCGCCGACGGCGCTACGCTGTACACCGACGCCCGCTACACCGTGCAGGCGCAGGAGGAATCGGGCCTGCCACAGGTCATCGCGCGGCCCCCCGAAACGTACAGCCACGCGGCGGGAATGCTGGGCGGCGGGCGCATCGGCTTCGAGGCCGACAGCCTGACGGTGGCCGGGTTGCAGGAGCTGCAAAAACACTGGTCCGCCGCCACGCTGGTGCCGGTCCACGGGCTGATTCAGGAGCTGCGGGCCATCAAAAGTCAGGAGGAAATCGGGGCCATCCGCGCCGCGCAGGACCTCGCCGACCGGACCTTCGAGGAGGTCAGGCCCCTGATCCGCGCCGGAGTGCGGGAACTGGATGTGGCCCTGGAAATCGAACTGCGTCTGCGCTGGGCCGGAGCTGAGGCGGCCTTCGAGACCATCGTCGCCAGTGGCGTGCGCGGCGCGATGCCGCACGGGTCGGCCTCCGCCAAAGTGATCGAGGACGGCGACCTCGTGACGGTGGATATGGGGGCGCGCCTGGGGGGCTACAACTCGGACATGACCCGCACGGTGGCCGTCGGTACGCCCAGCGCCGAGATGAGGCGCGTGTACGGGGCCGTGCTGGAGGCCGAGGAAACCGCGATCAGGGCGGTGCGGCCCGGCCTGCGGGCGGCGGACCTGGACCGGGTCGCCCGAGACGTGCTGGCCGGGCACGGCCTGGCCGAGGCGTTCTCGCACTCACTGGGGCACGGCGTGGGCCTGGAAGTTCACGAGGCCCCGGGTCTACGCGGCGTCAGTGAGGACGTGTTGCAGCCCGGCATGATCATTACCATCGAGCCGGGGGCGTACCTGCCGGGCGTCGGTGGCGTACGCATTGAGGACCTGCTGCTGGTCACGGAGGACGGCTACGAAATTCTCAGCCACGCGCCCAAGGAGTCGGTGTGAAAGCCGCCGCCCTGGCCCCAGCGCTCCTGGCTTTGCTGGTCCTACCACTGGGAATGCTCCTGCCCACGGCGGGGGCGGCGCGGGTCACGGCGAGCACTATTCCGGCCACACCGGAACGGGGGGTCTATCAGCGCGGGTACGCGGTCTATTATCCGGGATGCTTCGACGGCGGCTCGCGCATGACGGCGGCGCACCGCACCCTGCCGCTGGGCAGCTGGATCAGCGTGCGAAGCAGCAAAACGGGGCGCAGTATCGTCGTCAGAATCAACGACCGGGGGCCGTTCGGCAGCCGTGAGCGGATTCTGGACCTCTCGGCCACAGCGGCGCGGGCACTGGGCATCCTGTCGCAGGGGGTCGCGCCGGTCACCATCAGCGTATTGTCCCGGCCTTAACCCTCGCCGGGGGGCCCGAGCAAGAGCAGGTGCCTTGAGTGCCACGGTGTTAGAATTGTTCAGGTCTTCATCACACCGGAACGCCGCCCCCAGAGGACGTGACCGGTTCAACACCATCAGGAGGAAATGATATGGAAACTGCACTTTTAACGCTGGACACGCTCGCCAAGTACCTGAAGGACAAGGAAGTCCAGCTGGATATGGAAGAAAACAACGGTCAGCGCTTTATCCGCATGGGCTGGCGCTTCGAGATGGGCGACGCCGCCGTGCTGGTGAGCGTCAACGACGGCCCGAACAACACTAGCCGCCTGGAAGTCACCTGCGTGACCCAGAAGACCTACCTTGATCGCCGCAATGAAGTCGCCATGCTGCTCAACGACCGCAACCGCGAACGCGCCTTTGCCCGCAGCATCGACGCCGACGGCAACGTCTGGCTGGAATACGTGGGCTTCTACCCCACCCTGGCCGAAATGCCCCAGGAAACCTTCGACACGCTGTTCGGCGGCGTGCTGATGCACTTCCAAGACGACTACGCCACGCTCGAAGGCTTCGTGCCTGCCAGCGGCCCCCAGCTTCAGCAGCCCCAGGCTTAAAGGAACGGGCGGACTCGGTTCCGCCTCTTCTTTAAGCTCTTCAAGTGAATTATTTCACGATTTATCCTGTCCGTGAAATTTTTGTTTCTTAGGGGGTGTGCTGAAGCAGTGGCAGACCTATGTATCTGACCGAAAGATGACCAGGTCGTCTCATGTTTATACTGAGTGCAATTTCAACAGCAATCGGTGGCCCGTCGTGGTCCCTGCCAGACCGATTTAAAGGAGTTTATGACCTCAGCCAATCTGCCCGCCATCCCTGGTCACCTGCCACGCCCCTGGACCGAGCACTACGAACAGACGGTGCCACAGGAATTTATTCCGACCAACCGGACACTTGTTCAGATGCTTCAGGACTCTGTCACGCGCTATCCACGCCACACCGCCATGACCTTTATCGGCGGCGAAACGTCGTATCAGGCCCTGCAAAACGACTCGCTGCGTCTGGCGGCGGCCCTTCAGAAAATGGGCGTGAAACCGGGCGACCGCGTTTCGGTGATGCTGCCCAACTGCCCGCAGTTCGTGACCTCGTTTTTCGGCATCCTGAATGCCGGGGCACTGGTCGTCAACACCAGCCCGCTGTACACCGCGCACGAGCTGGAGCATCAGCTGATCGACTCCCAGAGCGAAACCCTGATCATTCTCGACACGTTCTACCCGCGCTACCTGGAAATCAAGGACCGTGTGCCGGTCAAGCGCGTGCTGGTCACCGGAATTCAGGACGCGCTGCCTTTTCCCAAGAATATGCTGTACCCGGTCAAGGCCCGCAAGGACGGCACCTGGGTCAAGGTGGACTACAGTGGCGGCGTGCTGCCGTACAAGGCGGTCATCGAGTCGCAGACGCCTTTTCCGCGCTCGGTCGAACTGCACCCGGACGACGTCGCCATGCTCCAGTACACCGGGGGAACGACCGGCGTGCCCAAGGGCGCGATGCTGACGCATAAAAATCTGGTCTCCAACTGCGAACAGGCCCGCGCCTGGATGAGCGACGTGCGCCAGGGCGAAGAAAAGACGATGGCGGCCATTCCTTTTTTCCACGTCTACGGGATGACCGTCGCCATGAACATCAGCCTTCTGATCGGGGCCAACATGATCCTGGTGCCCGATGCCCGCGACCTGAAAATGGTGCTCGAAGAGATTCAGAAGTACAAAGTCACCCTGTTTCCCGGTGTGCCGACCCTGTACAACGCGATCAACAACAGTCCCCTGACGCCGAATTACGACCTCAGCAGCATTCGCGCCTGTCTCAGTGGCAGCGCGTCCCTGATGCTGGAAACCGCCAACAAGTTCAAGTGGATCACTAAAGGCGCCAATCTGGTCGAGGGCTACGGCCTGACCGAGGCCAGCCCGATCACCCACGTCAACCCGATCTTCGGTGAGCAGCAGGAGGGCAGCATCGGGCTTCCGCTGCCGGGCGTGGACGCGGTTATCATGCAAGACGACCAGACTCAGGCGGCCCAGGGCGAACCCGGCGAACTGTGGGTCAGCGGCCCTATGGTCATGAAAGGCTACTGGCAAAGCCCCGAGGAGACGGCCAAAGTACTGACCGAGGCTTTCGGACAGCTGTGGCTCAAGACTGGCGACATCGCCACGGTGGACGAACGCGGCTTTTTCCGGATCGTGGACCGCAAGAAAGACCTCATCATCAGCGGCGGGCACAATATCTATCCGCGTGAAGTCGAGGAAGTGCTGATGAAACACCCGGCGGTGCTCGAAGCCGCCGCCGTCGGTGTGCCCGATCTGTACCGGGGCGAAAGCGTTCATGCTGTGGTGGTTCTTAAACCCGGCCAGAGCGTGACCGAGAAGGACATCCGCGACTTTTGCCGCACGGAACTGAGTCCGTATAAAGTGCCGCGCACCGTGGAATTCCGGGACGTGCTGCCTAAAACAGCCGTTTTGAAAATTCTGCGCCGTCAACTGGCCCAAGAAGCCAGTGAAAGATTTGCCGCGGCCCACGCCGAAGCGCTCGCCAAAGAGACCCTGGCCGGGCCACCTGCCGTGGGCGAAACGCCAAGCGCCTGAAGAAAGAGCATTTTGCAAAAAGATGGTGCTCTTTTTATCATCTTTTTGCCGAGTGGAACGAGTGAAAAAGAAAGAGCAGGACGTAGAACGATGGGGGCGGCGGTGTTTTTCCGACGTCCCCATGATTCGGAGAACTGCTCTAAGGGGCGTAGACTGCACGCCCGCTGCCCAGCTCACAAGTCACAGAGACTGGCGCCAGAAGTTGATGCGCTCAAGGGAATGCCGCGCTACCCTGAAGCCATGACCAATGGCCCCACGCCCACGCCTCCGCCACGCAACGAGGCAGAACACGCCCGTAAGCTGGCCCTGGCGATCCTGAGTACCCTGGAAAAGAAAGGGCTGCTGACCGAGCTTGACGTCGATACGATTTTGCACGCGGCTTACCGCTCGGCCAGTGCTGCTCCACAGGTTCCTGAAACCCCACAACCCGACCCCTCACAACCTGCCACTTCAGCACCTGCTAATCCGGCACCTCCGCCTGGCCCGGCAGCCCTAGGCACGCGCTGGGTTCAGGCTTCAGTTACGGACACCGCAGGAAGTGTGACTCCAGACCGTACAAGCGTTGACCACACGGTCGCCGCGCCAGCCCCTGCTGAACCAGCCGCCCAGGCCGCAGCACCACAGGCTGAGAAACCGAGTCTCAAACCTATGGTGATCGACTTTACGCTGGACTGAAACGCCGCAAAGCTTGCACGTCCCCCCTGGTAGGCGGGGACGTTTTTTGTGTCGCTGCGGCTCGGGCCACCGAAATGACCCGCTGGCGCTTCCCCGTGCCAATTTAGAAAGGGTTCGTTCTTTAAACTGCTGATATGCGTACCCCTATCATCTGGATTAATGGCCCTTTTGGCATCGCCAAAGCGACCGTTGCACGTGCCCTGAACGAACGCCTTCCTGGCAGCTTTCTATTCGACCCCGAAGAAATGGGCACGGCCCTCAAGAAACTGACCCCCAAATTCACTGGCTCGTCACAGGAACACCCGATGTGGATTCCGCTGATGCTCGACGCCCTGCAATACGCTTCTAAGGAAGCCGACGGCCCCCTGATCGTTCCGGTGACCATTGCCGACGTGGCCCGGCACCGCCGCCTCATGAGCGGCCTGAAAGACCGGGGCATGACGGTGCACCACTTCACGCTGCTGCCCCCCTCGGAAGTCGTGCAGGCGGGGCTGCGTAAGCGGAGCGACACGCACATGACGGTGTGGGACCACAGCGAGGTCGAGCAGCGGATGGCCGACTTTCACGGCGAGCAGTTTGCGACCCACATCAGCACGGGCGACCAGCAGCCGCACAACATTGCCGAGCAGATCGCGCAGCATGTGGGCCTGAACCTGCGCCCACCGCCCAGCGACCCCCTGCGCTGGCTCAAGGCGCTGGGAGGCCGCCGCTAAAGCAGCTTTCATAATTACGCCATTTGTGGAACTGCGCCCCAAACGGCTCCATTATTCCAGCTGCTCGTTAAAAGTCACTCGCTCTGCTCGGCATCAAAAGCCACAAACAACGTGGCCTTTTTATGCAAACTGCTCTAAAGCACGCGGGAAGGGTGGGCAACGCCGGACTGTCACCGGAAACCCATCCATTTTTCGCGTCCTGCATTATCATCTTTGTATATGGCGTATACGATCCTCGTCGCTGATGATGAACCGGCGATCCGCACCATGCTGGAAGTCATTCTGTCGGCAGATGGACATGAGATCATCACCGTGCAAGATGGCCGCTCGGCGCTGGAATACCTCCAGTCTCACACGCCCGACGCGATGCTGCTTGATGTCAAGATGCCTTTCATGTCGGGCTTCGAAATCTGTTCACGGGTCAAGCGAATCAAGCGGCTGCGCCACACTCCGGTGCTGCTGCTTACCGCCCTCGACGACGACCAGACGCGTGACCAGGCCAAGATGGTCAATGCCGACGACCTGGTGCATAAACCCGTTTCGGGCAAGCAACTGCGCAGCCGGGTCGTGCAACTGATCCAGTCACACCAGGGAAACTTATGAGGCTTACCGTCTCCGGGGGCCAGGGAGCACGGCAGTGACCTGGTTCGTGCGTTTCCTTAAATTTCTCAGTTCGCTGGTCATCGCGGCGCTGATCGCCGGGGCGGGCATCGCCGCCACCTACACGACCAAGTGGGCGCGTGAACTGCCCGACTACCGCCAGCTCGACACCCTGTCGCGCAATCTGGGCGCGGAGACCAAGGTTTTTGCCCGCGACAACACCTTTTTGGGTAGCCTGATTCCCAAGATCGGGGAGATGAACATCAGCCGCACCATCGTGTCGCTTGACGAGATCAGCCCGTTTATGGTTGGTTCGCTGATCAGCAACGAAGACCGGCATTTTTTCGAGCACTACGGCCTCGATCCTAACGGCATCGCCCGGCAGTTTCAGCGTCTCGCTAAGGGCGAGGACGTGCAGGGCGGCTCGACGCTGACCAACCAGCTTGTCAAGAACACCCTGCTGCTGGGCGAGTACAAGATGGCCCGCACGCCCGACCGAAAGTTCAAGGAATGGATGCTGAGCATGCAGGTCGAGCGCAGCTTTACCAAAGACGAGATTCTTCAAGACTACCTGAACGCGATCTACTGGGGCGACGGCGGCCCGGTCGAGCTGTACGGCGTATATTCGGCGGCGCAGGCCTACTTCAAGACCACACCCAAGAGGCTGACGCTGGCCCAGAGTGTCTACCTGACCACGCTGATTCCGAGTGCGAGGCGCTATTTCGACTACAAAAGAGTGCGTCCGATGATGAAAGCGGTGCTTAACCACATGGTTGAGGACAAGTGGATCACCCAGGCGCAGGCCGACGCCGCGTGGCGTGAAAAACTGCAACCGGCGGGCTGGCAGGTCACTTACGGCGCGCACGGCAAGGTGCTAAGCGCCAAACTGGTCAACCCGAAAGGCAAGGAACTCAAGGCCGTGACGACCAACCGCGCCCCACACTTTATGGGACAGGTCGAGTCGGAACTGGTCAAGCGTTTTGGCCGCGACAAGGTGTACGGCTCGGGCGGTCTGCGGGTGTACACCACGCTTTCGCCCAAGGTGCAAAACGCTGTGGAAACGGCCAGCCGCGAGGCCTATTACGGCTACATGACCAGCCAGGGTCAGGCGCTGCCGCCGGGCACCACCATGGCAGCGGTGATGCTCGACCCGTACACCGCCGAGGTGCTGGGCATGGTCGGGCAGAAGCTGCGCGGCAACGATCCGCCCTCCGACTGGAACAATGCGGCGCAGGGTCAGCGGCAGGTTGGTTCGACCATCAAACCGCTGCTGTACACCACTGCCCTGGAAAACGGCGCGACCCAGCTCACGCGCGAGTACGACGGCCCGATCCGCATCTGGGATAGGGGTTCACAAAAGTACTACGAGCCGCAGGATTACGAAGGCAAGATGAGCTACCGCAACATGACGATCCGCGAGGGCCTCGACAAGTCGCTGAACCTCGTAGCGATCCGGGTAGCGCAGTTCGTCGGACTGGAAAAGTTCTTTGCCAAGCTCAAGCTACTTGATATTCCGCCCAATGACGGCACCAGCTACGCGGCGGCGCTGGGCGCGGTCGAGACCACTCCGGTCAAGCTGGCCGCCGCCTACGCGCCCTTTGCCAACGGGGGGCTGTACCGCCCGCCCCGTTACATCACGCGGGTAACCGACGCCCGTGGACAGGTGCTGTACGACGCCGCCAACGAGACCAAGTTGCCGACCCGTGTCTGGAGTCCGCAGGTCGCGTACCTGGGCCTGGACATGATTCGCGGCGTGGTCAACGACCTCGACGATACCCAGGGGGGACTAGCGAGCCGTGCCAAGTTCGGTGAGTGGCCGATCGGTGGTAAAACCGGCACCACTAACGGCGTTACCAACGGCAACAAGGACTTCTGGATGGTCGCCACCACGCCGATCTATACCGGGGCCGTATGGGTGGGCAAGCAGCAGGGCGGCGAAATGTCGAGCCGCTACTACTCGGGCTGGGTCAACGGCCCGATCATGCGCCGGATGATGGAAGTGGCCCACGCCGGAATCGCCCCCACCAAATTTGCCGAGCCTGCCGGGATTTACTACGTGCCTGCCGGGGAAGCGTCACTGCCGAACGTGACGGTGGCGATGGTAGACCGCAGCTTCCTGGCGCACAACAGCACCCAGGATATCAGTAGCGAACTGCCCCAGAAGCCGCAATACCGCGAAACCCCCTTTGAGGCCTCGACCTCGAACGACCCGGATACGGTTGTGGTCAGCCTTGACCGCACGACCGGCAAGATCGCCACCGAATTCACTCCGCCTAGCGACATCGTGCGGCGGCGCGTGAGCATCGAGGAACTGCCCGGTTACGCGCCCGACCAGAACCCGGCTCCGCTGAAAAACGAACAGGCCGACCCCTCGGCGGTCAAGCTGGTTCGTTCTCAGGCCGCAACGCCCGCCCCAACCGCCGCACCCTCGGCTGACCCGGCCAGCAGCGATCATCCACCCCAGCAGCCCTAAAGGCGACCCCCGACCAGACTGCCGCCGTCTCACGCGGCAGTCATCTTTTTGCGTGGTTTAGGCTGGCATAGTGCAGGCATGACCCGTAAAGGTGCGCCCCTGCTTTCCCTGCTGCTGCTGCTGGGTATCTCGGATGCCGGTGGACTGGTTCGGCTGGGAGAGCCGCTGCCCGCGCACCCCTGGCAAGATGAGGACCGGGAAGTGGTGGTGGTGTACTCGCATGACTGCGGCGATCTGGGCGGGCTGTGGCAGGCTGTGATGCAAGCAGGCCTGCCGGTACGGGCCGTGAACGCCGAGGACATTCCCACGGCAGCCCCGAAAGGCGTGACACCGTGGCGCGGTAAGGAAGCCACGCACTTTGCCCGGCAACTTAAGGTCAGCGCGTACCCCACGGTGCTGCTGGTGCAGGGTGGCCGGATTCTGAATGCCTGGGAGGGCGATTTCACCGGGCACCTGGACTAGCCAGCCGGGAGGCGGGACAGCTTGCCTACGCTCAGGCGTTATGCTCGGCAGCGATGAGTGCTTCTGCTGCCCCGACACTGACGGTGGCGTTTATTGCGGGTCTGCTGTCTTTCCTCAGTCCCTGTGTGCTGCCGCTGGTGCCCAGTTACCTGGGCGTGATCGGCGGAGCCAAAGCCCCGATGAGCCGCGCCCTAGGCTTTATCCTGGGGTTCGGACTGGTGTTCGTGGCGCTGGGCGCGACTGCCAGTACCCTGGGAGCGGTGCTGGCCCCACACAAGTTTCTGCTGGGGCAACTCGCCGCCGCGCTGATCATCTTTTTTGGACTGGTGATGCTGGAAGTTATTCGGCTGCCTTTTCTGATGCGCGACACCCGGCAACTGGCTGACGCAGGCGGTTACGGGCCGGTTGCCCTGGGCGCGGCGTTCGCGTTCGGCTGGAGCCCGTGCCTGGGGCCTGCGCTGGGCAGCATTCTGGGCCTGGCCGCCAGCAGCGCCAGCCTGGGCAGCGGGGTCAGTCTGCTGGCCGCGTACACCGTGGGTCTCGCCGTGCCGTTTTTGCTGGCGGCCCTGCTCTGGGACCGACTAAATCTGCGCCGACTGAACAAATATTCGGGCATCTTCGAGAAGGTGGGCGGCGCGGTGCTGGTGGTGGTCGGCGTAATGATGCTGACCGGGCAGTTTACGCGTCTGGCAAGCTTTTTTTATCAGGTGATGCCCCAGTGGCTCAGGATTTAGGGGTGGCTCAGGGTTTTGGGATGGCCCAGGATTTAGGGATGACTCGGAGTGCAGGTGGGCAGTGGAAAGTGGAAAGTGAAGAAAGCACCCAGCCGCACGCCCTGCAACTCCGAGGCGTCTGGCTGCGCCTGGGCCGCGAAGTCATCTTGCGGGGCGTTGATCTGGACATTCCTACTGGGCAGGGGGTCACTCTGCTGGGCGAAAACGGCGTCGGCAAGACCACCCTGCTGCGGCTGCTGGCCTCGGCGCTGCGCCCGACACGCGGCGAGGGCCGGGTTATGGGCTTCGATATGAAAGACTCGCGGGCGGTGCGGGACTGCGTTCACCTGATGCCCGTAGATGCGGGGCTGTATCCCGACCTGACCTGTGAAGAAAATCTGGCGTTCGCTCTGAAGATGCACGGGCAACAAGCCAATATCACAGCCGCCCTCAAACGGGTCGGACTAGAAGCCGCCGCCGGGCGCCGTGTGCGTCACCTGTCGGCGGGGATGCGCAAACGGCTGGCCCTGTGCCGCGCCTGGCTGCTGTCGCGTCCGCTGACGCTGGTGGACGAACCCTTTGCCAACCTGGATGACGCGGGCCGCGCACTGGTGCTGGAACTGCTGGGCGAGGTGCGCGGGCACGGCAACACCCTGGTGGTCGCTGCCCATGAACCCGAACTGGCCCGGCGGCTGGCTCCCAGAACATTGCGGCTGGCGGCGGGAAAGCTGGAGGAAGCACTGTGAGTCGTAGGTGCCTAGGAGTGAGTGGAGAACACCCAGGGCGGATGCTCTGCCCCCCCCCCAGCCCCCGCGTACCGCGCACCTCGCACCGCTGCCCATCGCTTTGCACTTTTCACTTCTCAATCTCGACCTTCCGGTTATGACTACCGCCCTCCACAACGCCATTCAAATTGCTCTCAAAGACCTGCTGGTTGCCGGGCGCACCCGTGACACCCTGATGGCAACCGCGTTTTTCGCCGGGTTGGTGCTGCTGGTGCTGGGGCTGGCGCTGGGCGGCAACAACGGACGCTCGGCCGAGCAACTGGCTGCCGTCTCGGCGGGGGCGGTCTGGACAGCGCTAGCCCTGGCCGCGGCGGTGGGGGCACAGCGGGCCTTCGCGCAAGAATCCGAAGCGGGAGCGCTGGAACAGCTCACACTGTATCCGGGGCCACACGGGGCCATTTACCTCGGCAAGTTGCTGGGGGTGCTGGGGCCGCTGCTGCTGGTGGCAGCGGGGGTGCTGCCAATAGGCCTGATTCTGTTCGGGGCGGCGGGGGCCGGGCGCAGCGTGCCCTGGCTGTGGCTGACGCTGACCACGCTGCTGGGGGTACTGGGCTTCGCGGCAGGCACCACGTTTTACGGAAGCATCACGGTCAATCTGCGGGCGCGTGAGGCGCTGCTTCCGGCGCTGGCCTTTCCGATTCTGGTTCCGGTGGTCATCGCCTCGGTGCGGGCCACCACGCTGCTGCTGCAAGGCGGCTGGTCCGGGGATGTGGCGACCTGGCTGGGCTTCTTGCTGGCTTTTGATGTGGGTACGGTCATTCTGGCGACCCTGCTGTTTCCTTATGCGCTGGAGAGTTAAGGGGCGAAATTCGGACTTAGTGTAGCGGTGTTTCCTGAGTAGTAACGATCTGGCGCCGGGTTCCGGTTGATTTGGAAGTGCTTCAACAGGCAAGCTAGAGGAGCAAACCTTTCAAAAGTAACTCCCGGAGGACTACAAGATGACTGCTTCCCAACAGGATTTCAATCTCGGCCACGGCCTGAGCATCCAGAATGCCCAGATTCACCTCAATCCCGGCGTAGACGAGCTGTACGCCGACGCGATCCGGCTCGGAGAGGGCGTCAAGGCCGCCACCGGCCCACTGACCGTGCGGACCGACAAGACGGGCCGTAGCCCCAAGGACCGCTTTATCGTCGAGGACGCCGACACCAAAGCCAACGTGTGGTGGGAAGGCTTTAATCAGCCGATTGCCGCGCAGGTGTTCGACCACCTGCTGAACAAGATGCTGGAGTATGCCGCAGGCAAGGAACTGTTCGTGCAGCAGGTCTTTGCGGGCACCGATCCTCATTACCGCATCGCCTGCCAGATGATTACCGAGATGGCCTACCACTCGCTGTTTATCCACAACATGTTCGTGCGGCCCAGCGCTGAAGAGCTGCAAAACTTCCAGCCCGACTGGACGGTGCTGAACATTCCCAGCTTCAAGGCCGACCCCAAGGTAGACGGCACCCGCTCGGAAACCTTCGTGCTGGTCAATTTCGCCAAGAAGATGATTATCGCGGGCGGCACCCAGTACGCGGGCGAGAACAAGAAAGGCATCTTCAGCGTGTTGAACTATCTGTTACCTGCCCAGGGCGTCATGCCGATGCACTGCTCGGCCAACGTGGGCGAGGGCGGCGACACGGCGCTGTTTTTCGGGCTGTCGGGCACCGGCAAGACCACCCTGTCAGCGGACCCGACCCGCAAACTGATCGGCGACGACGAACACGGCTGGACCGACAGCGGCGTGTTCAACTTCGAGGGCGGCTGCTACGCCAAGGTCATTAACCTGAACGCGGAAGCCGAGCCGATTATCTTTCAGACCACCCGAACCTACGGCACCGTGCTGGAAAACGTGGTGCTTGACCAGAGCGGCGTCCCCGACCTGAACGACGGCTCACTGACCGAGAACACCCGCAGCGCCTATCCTATCGAGCAGATTCCAAACCGTCAGCCCGGCAGCATCGGCGGCATTCCCAAGAACATCATCTTCCTAACTGCTGACGCGTTCGGGGTGCTGCCCCCGCTCTCGCGCCTGAGCCCCGAGCAGACCATGTATCAGTTCATTTCAGGCTTTACCGCCAAGATTCCCGGCACCGAAGAAGGCGTCAAGGAACCCAGCCCCACCTTCAGCACCTGCTTCGGTGCACCGTTCATGCCGCGCCACCCCGGTGAATACGCCAAGCTGCTGGCCAAAAAGGTGCAGGAAAGCGGCGCACAGGTTTGGCTGGTCAACACCGGCTGGACCGGCGGCAAGTTCGGCGAAGGCCACCGCATGAGCATCAAGCACACCCGCGCCCTGATCAACGCGGCGCTGAGCGGACAACTCGACGGGGCCAACTTCGAGAAAGACCCCTTTTTCAACCTTGAAATTCCGACCGAGGTTCCGGGCGTGCCCGCCGAGGTCCTCAATCCGCGTGACGCCTGGACAGACAAAGGGGCCTACGACGAAACGGCCCGCAAGTTGGCCCGCATGTTCCGCGAAAACTTCAAGCGTTTCGAGAGCGGCGTGGATCAGGCCGTGACCGAGTCGATGCCCGACCCCGACCGGAAATAAGCTAAAAGTACGGCAGAGGCGTGGCGGAAGATAGGTTCCGCTACGCCTCTGAACTTGTTCAGGATAAGGGACTGAGACGGCTGGCAGAAATGAGAACCGCCAAACAGGTCTTGGTCTTTGCCTGACCGGAAGCTGACACGCCCGCACGACGCTGAGGACGGGAAAACAGACCACGCTCAGGAGGCAACGATGACCGTCCTACAGAACTACATCAACGAACTGCATACCCCGGCACCACCTGCACACTACGACGCCAACGCCGTCTTGCACTACACCTTTCCGGCAGGTCTGGCCGATAAGCTGGCCACCGAGCAGAAATGGACGCCGGAGTATACCGGGCGGGTGCTGGAGGAATACCGGCGCTTTGTTCATCTGGCCGCCACCACCGGGCACGAGGTCACGCCGTCACAGATCGTGGATGAGGCGTGGCACCTGCACCTGACTTTTTCACGCGACTACTGGGACCGGCTGGTGCCGCTGCTGCCCGCGCCGCTGCACCACGAACCGGGCACGGGCGAGGCTGGAGACGCCGACAAATTTGCTGAGCAGTACCGCCAGACCCTGGACGATTACCGCGCTGCCTTCGGAGAAGAGCCGCCGCGCAACATCTGGCGCGTCGCTAATCCACGGGCAGCGCAAACAAAACGGGTCGTTTCGGTCATCGTCGGCATTTTCATCGGCCTGCTCGTGGGGGGCTTCAGTCACATCTTCTTGCCACAGTCTATGAGCGTGATCACCGGTCTGATCTCAGCAGTAGCCGTCAGCCGCCTGCTTCAGCAGAGCAAGCTGACGGCTGGTGGAGGCGGAGGCTCGTGCGGTGGTGGACTGTGCGGGTTTACCGGGGGCGATTCGTGTGATGGGGACAGCGGCAGTTGCGGGAGTAGCTGCGGCAGTTCGTGTGGGAGTGGCTGTGGCGGCGGCTGTAGCTCTTGAGACGTGCTTTAGACTTACCGCGTGACTCTCCGACCGATTCCAGTTATCCTCGACGGCGACCCCGGCCTGGACGACGCGGTGGCGTGGTGGCTGGCCCTCGCCTCGCCCGAATTGCACCTTCTGGGCATCACGGCGGTGCACGGCAATGTCGGCCTGCCATTGACCGTCCAGAATACCGGAACGGTTCTGGCGCTGGCTGGCTCCAATCTCCCCTATTTCGCCGGAGCCGACCGCCCACTGATCCGAGAGGGCCTGAGCGCGGCGAGTGTTCACGGCCAGACGGGGCTGCCTGCCAAACACCTGCCACAGCCACGGCAAGGGCCGCAGCAGGAACACGCGGTCGATTTTATTGTTCGCACGGTGCGCGAACGGCCTGGCGAGGTCACGCTGATTCCCACCGGGCCGCTGACGAACCTCGCGCTGGCCTTCCGCCTGGCCCCCGACCTGCCGGAGAAAATAAGGGAAGTCGTATGGATGGGCGGCAGTACCGGTCATGGCAACCGCACGCCCGCGGCGGAGTTCAATGCGCTGGCCGACCCGCACGCCGCCCGGATCGTGTTTGAAAGCGGAGTCAGGCTACGTATGGTCGGGCTGAACGTGACCATGCAGTGCATCGCCACGCCGGAGCGGATCGCGGCCCTGCGTGAACTGGGCAACCGCACCGGGGCCGTCAGTGCCGAACTCCTCACGTTTTACGCGTCGGTCTACCGCGAACGCTACGGCCTCAGCGGTGGGGCGCTGCACGACCCGCTGGCGGTCGCCGCCGTTATTCGGCCCGAGTTGCTGGACTGGCGGAACATGCCCGTAGACATCGAAACCCAGGAAGGCCTGAACTTCGGGCGAACCGTCTGCGACCTGTACAGCACTACACGCCCGGCGAATGCAAAAGTGGCAATAGGCGTGCAGGACGCAGATTTCTTTGCTCTGCTGCTGGAAAGGCTGGGACGGCTGCCCTAACAGAAACCGGGCCGACCTCAGTGGCCGACCCGGTTAAACTGATTGGTTAATACAGAGGCGCTATTCAGCCGCGAAATTCACGGTCGCTGAAGTCCTCGCGCAGTGGGCGTGCGCCCTGGTTCTGGTCGCGGTCACGGCTCCAGCGGCCCTGGCCTCCGCCGCCCTGGCTGCCACCGCCGCTACGGCCACCACCACGGCTGCCGCCGCCCTGACTGCCGCCACCGCTGCGTCCGCCGCCACGGTAGCCACCTTCGTCACGGCTGCCACGGTTCCCGCCCTGGTAGCCACTGCTTTCACGGCGCTCACGGGTGGGCTGCTCGAACAACTCGGGCAGCTCCTGCGCGACTTCGACCTGAATGTCGCCTTCGAGGGGGTTGGACTGCATCAGCTTCTCGACGTACTCGCTGGGCACGTCGGCCACGGTGCCGCCGCGCCACTGGCGCACTTTGCCCAGACGGCGGGTGTCGAGGTCACTGGCGCGGGCCAGCAGCGCCACGGTGCGCGGCACGCTGAGGCGTTCGCCGTGCAGGATCAGGGTGGTCAGACCCTCCTCACCGCTCAGCAGGCTGGCCGCCTTGACGGGTTCGGTCACGCCACTGATCTTGGCGAGGGCACGGGCCAGGGCTTCGAGCCCCAGTTCGCTGAACAGCTTCTCGGCTTCGGCCTGGAAACCCTGGGCGGCTTCGGCCTCGACCTTGCGGACCATGTCGGCGCTGGCACGGGCACTGGCCGCGGCCACTTCCTTGGGCGTCGGCAGGGTGCGTTCCTTGAACTTCACGCCGGTAATGCGTTCCAGACCGGCCATTTCGCGGTTGTCGCGCTCACCGTACATGATGATCGCGGTGCCGGTGCGCCCGGCGCGGCCCGTACGGCCCGAACGATGCACGTAGCTCTCGGGGTCCTGCGGCAGGTGAAACTGCACCACGAGATCGACTTCGGGAATGTCCAGACCACGCGCGGCCACGTCGGTGGCGACCAGCACGTTGGCGCGGCCATTACGGAAGGCTCCCAGGGCGCGTTCGCGCTGGCTCTGGGCCAGGTCACCGTGCAGCGCTTCGCTTTCGACGCCACGGTGAATCAGTTCGTTGGCGAGTTCATCGGCTTCGCGCTTGGTGCGGGTAAACACGATGGCTTTTTCGGGGTTGTAGACGGTAAGCAGGTCAGCCAGCACGCGGGTGCGGGCGCGGCCCACCTTGACCTTGAGGTGCTCGACGGTCTGCGCGGCCTGGCTCTTGCCTTCGCCCACGGCGTCGATCAGGACGGGCGAGCGCAGGTAGTTGCGGGCCAGACGGTTGATGTCGTTGGTCAGCGTGGCGCTGAACAGCATGGTCTGACGCTCGGAGGGGGTGGTTTTGAGAATCGTTTCGATG
>JAGLBK010000099.1 GCA_018260275.1 Deinococcus sp. | reverse complement strand
TGACTTTTAACGAGCAGCTGGAATAATGGAGCCGTTTGGGGCGCAGTTCCACAAATGGCGTAATTATGAAAGCTGCTCCAGTGGCCCCCTCTCCTGCGAAGCTTTTCAAGTGTGCAGGGCAGCTTCGCAAGTCCCAGAGGGTCAACAGCCCATGACAGACGTATGGCAAATGCTCTAAGCGGCGCAGCAGCGGCAAAGTGAGTCAACATAAACCAGAGGCCACCCCGCTCGAGTGGCCTCCGGTTCAGTTACTCAACTTACTTGCGTTGAACGTCGATCACTCCGGCGCTGCCGCGTTTGCCGTCTTTGAGGGTCACGACGTACATCTTGGCGCTGACGCGGTCGCCCTTGCTGTCGAAGTCGATGTCGCCGGTCAGTCCCTTGAACTTGCCGCCGCGCACCGCCGCTTCGACCTGAGCGCGGCTGGGGGCCTTGTTGCCGTTGGCCTTGGCTGCGTTCAGGATGCCCTGCAGGAGCACCTTGGCCGCGTCGTAGGACAGGATGCCGAAGCCCTGAATCTCGCTGCCGAAAGTCTTCTTGAAGCTGCTGGCCTCGGCCTGGGCGGCAGGGACGATTTCGGTATCGGGCGCGGTGGTCGTGAAATAGATGTTGGTCGCGCCGCTGCCCGCCAGTTTAGCCATGTCGGGGCTGTCGAGGCCGTCGCCGCTGAACAGCGGAATGGCCACGCCCTTGTCGCGCAGCTGCTTGGCGAAGGGACCGATCTGGCCGTACATGCCGCCGAAGTACACCGCGTCGGGCTTGAGGGCCTGAATCTTGGTGATGATCGCCGTGAAGTCGCGCTCCTGGGCATCGATGCCTTCACTCTGCACGATGTTCGCTCCAGCCGTCTTCATGGCCTTCTCGGCCTGATCGGCCAGGCCCTGTCCGTAGGGGGCCTTGTCGTTCAGCACGTAGACTTTTTTGGCCTTGAGGGTGTTGACCAGATAGCTGCCGCCCGCCGAACCCTGCGCGTCGTCACGGGCGCAGACGCGGTTCATGTTGGCGAGGCCGCGCTCGGTCACCTTGTCGCTGGTGGCCGTCGGCGTCACGGCGACCACGTGGCTGGGGGCCAGCACGGCGCTGCCGGGAATCGCTACTCCGCTG
Source organism: Deinococcus sp. (assembly GCA_018260275.1). Lineage (GTDB taxonomy): Bacteria > Deinococcota > Deinococci > Deinococcales > Deinococcaceae > Deinococcus. The sequence goes on along the minus strand of JAGLBK010000099.1, from coordinate 8,235 downwards.
GTCAGCGGCCCGACTACGCCCAGCACGGTCTTGTCGGCGACGATGCGCCGGGCGGCGGCGGTGCCGGTGGCGGGGTCGGCCTGGTCGTCGTAGGCCACCAGGCTGAGGGTCATGCCTGCCCTGGCGAACGCGGGCCTCATCTCGTTGACGGCCAGCTGCGTGCCGTTCTTGAGTTGCAGGCCCATGTTGCTGACCGGCCCCGACAGGGCGCTGACGGTGGCGATTTTGACGGAAGTGGCGGCCTGGGCACTGCCGAGCAGCCCGGCGGACATAAGGGAAAGAGCGATAGCTTTGAGGTTCATGGGGGTCTCCTGATCGGGAACGTGATCGTTGCGGTGCATCATACACGCCGGTCCCGGGACTCTGGTCCGTCCTGTACAGATAAAACGGCTGGAGATAAACCGGCCGCGGGCTGCACCGGAAGAACCACGCTGAAGCGGGCGCCCCCCAGCGGACTGCGCCCCGCGCTGGCCCGGCCCCCCTGGGCGCCCACCAGCACGCGCACGATCGCCAGGCCCAGGCCGCTGCCCCCGGTGTCGCGTGCCCGGCTTTCGTCGAGGCGGCTGAAGCGGGTAAACACCAGTTCGCGGCTGCCCTCGGGAATGCCGGAACCGTCGTCGTCCACGTCCAGTACCGTCTCGTGTGCGCCCGGCGTGACGCTGATGTCCACGCGGCTCCGGGCGTGGCGCAGGGCGTTGTCGACCAGATTGGTGATGACCTGGTGCAGGCGGTCTGGGTCAGCCCTCAGGGGCGCGACCTCTCCCCTGACCGTCAGGGTGACGCTACGCTGCGCCGCTCGCTGTTCGAGGCTGCGCGTGACACTCAGCGCCAGTTCGTACAGGTCGGTCTGCCGGGTGTTCAGTTCCAGCTGGCCCGCGTCGGCCAGGGTCAGGGTCCGCAGGTCGCCCACCAGCCGGGTCAGCAGCTGGGTCTGGGTGCTCAGCAGCGCGATCTGTGCGGCGTTCAGCGGATAAACCCCGTCTTCCAGAGCGTCGAGCCGCGCCTGCATCACCGCCAGCGGCGTGCGGAGTTCATGGGCGATATCGGCCACGGCCTGCTGGCGTTCGCGGTCCATCTGCTGGAGGCTCTGGGCCATTTCGTTGAAGGACAGGGCCAGCTGCGTCACTTCCTTTTCGCCGCCGAGCAGCGGGGCGCGGGCGCTGAGGTCGCCCCGGGCGAGTTGCTGGGCCGCCGAGGAAACGGCGGTGATGGGCCGGGCCACCCGCTGTGCCAGCAGCCACGCCAGCAGCGCCGAGAGCAGCGCGGAAATGATCCCTATACGCACCAGACTGGTCTGAATGTTGTGTAAAAAGTCCTGCGTCTGGGGCAGCGGCGGGGTGATCCAGCGCCGCCGTAAGCCCGGCTGGCGGCGCAGCAGGCCGTTTTCGATCAGGAGGTCCGGGCCACCCGGATTATCCACGCGGCCATACACGCCGGGGCTGCTCTGGCCCCTGGGCAGGTAGGGGTCTGCCGGTGTTCCGGTGCGAATTTCCGGCACGGGCGGCGTTGGCGCGAGCAACTGGCCCTTTCGGGCAGCGGCCTGCTGCGCCCGCAGATAGGTCTGGACTTCGGGCGGCAGCTTGCGAAATTCGCTTTGCACCGCCAGGTTGGAAAACACGAAGGTGCTCCCGACCGAGAGCAGCACGATCAGCAGCATGGCGCCCAGCAGCACGGCGGCCAGACGTGGGCCAGGCGGACCGGAGCTGGCTGGAACGCTCAAGCCTCGGCCTCCAGGCGGTAGCCGACGCCGCGCACGGTCCGTAGCAGGTGCGGGGCGCCCTCGGCTTCCAGTTTGCGCCGCACGCTGGCGAGGTGGGCATCCACAACCCGTTCCAGCGCCTCACTGTCCGGCAGGGCGGCGGCCAGCAGTTCCTCACGGGTAAAGGCGCGGCCAGGGGCCTCGGCCAGTTGCGCCAGCAGCCTGAATTCGGCGGGGGTCAGCGACAGCGGGCGTCCGGCGATACGCGCGACCACCGCGCGGCGGTCCACTTCGAGCGCCCCGACCCGCAGCGGTTTTTCGCTGTCGTCGGGGCCAGGGCTGGCGCGGCGCAGCACCGCCTTGATCCGCGCCATGACCTCGCGGGGTCTGAACGGCTTGACCACGTAGTCATCGGCCCCGAGTTCCAGCCCCACGATCTGGTCGGTCTCCTCGGCGCGGGCCGTGACCATGATGACCGGGGTGTTGCCGTCGGCACGCACCGCCTTCAGTACGTCCAGCCCACTTTTGCCCGGCAGCATCACGTCCAGCAGGATCAGGTCGGGGCTGGCGGCCCGGTACACCGTCAGCGCGGTGTGGCCGTCCGCGGCGCGTTCGGTACGGTAGCCCTCCTGCTGGGCATAGGCTTCGAGCACCTCGGCCAGTTGCGCCTCGTCCTCGACGATCAGAATGAGGGGGCTCATGCGGCTTCCGCCTCCGGGCCGCTACCTGTCCGAACTGATTTCCGCACCGGAAACGCTGCAAACGGAACGCTGTTCATCCGGCCATGCTAGCCCGCGCATGTGAAGGCTGTGCGAAGGCCCGGTATCAGGCTCCTCAGACAGCATTTGTTAGACTTTTGGCATGCTAAACGGCAAAAAAATCCATTCGAAGAATCTTCGCAGAAGCTGCGAACAGTCTTCGGGTCATCCTGTCAGACTGGAGAGGATGCCCAGACCCGCGTTCCTTCTTCCCAAAGCCGTTTTGCTCAGCGCCGCGCTGCTGTCGGGCGTGGCGGCGGCCCAGACCACAGCCCAGACGGTGGGGCAGTCCACACCTCAGCCAGCCTCACAGACGGTGGATACTCCACCAGCCGCCACTCTTCCAGTCGTTCCTGCACCATCTGTCGCGGCCCCGCCTGTTACGGTTCCAACCGCCGCCCCGGTCTCTCCTACTCCCTCCCCCGCGCCGTCCCAAGACCTGACCCTCGAAGCGGCCCTGCTGCAACTGAGTCAGGCCCCGTCAGTCACGCAGGCGCGCCTGAGCGTCGAGGCGGCGCAGGCCAACCTGAACGCGGCCCGCACCGCCCTGGGCCTGACCGTAAGTGTGGTAGGCAACGGGGGCTACAGCGCCAGTTACACCACCAAGGCACCCACTACCGGAGCCAACGTCACGGCTCCGAGCACCCTGGGCGGCGTGGCCGGGGTAGACGTGAGCCTGGGTATTTTGCCCTGGAGCACCAACCAGTACACCCTGCGTAGCGCCCAGCGCAACCTTTCGCTGGCCGAGGCGTACCTGGCCGACGCCGAGCACAATGGCCGCCTGAACGTTATTCAGCAGTACTACAACGCTGTTTCGGCGCAGCAGGCCGTCAACTTGGCCCAGCAGACCGTGGCCCTGCGGCAGCGGGCGCTGAGCGTGGCCCAGACGCAGCAGAACCTTCAGAACGCCACCGCCGAGAGTGTCCTGAGCGCCCAGGCAAACCTTCAGACTGCTCAGGCGCAGCTGGCCCAGGCCCAGGGGGCTTTTCAGACGGCCCACCTGAGCCTGGGCGCAGCACTGGGACGCGATATGAGCGGCTACAACTTCGTTTCGGTCGCGCCGACCAGCTTCGGCAATCCGGAGGTTGAGGCGCTAGTAAGCCGTGCCCGGGCGACCCGCAGCGAGGTGATGTACGCCCGCAAGCAGCTCGGTGACGCGCAGGACCAGCTGGAGCAGGCGCAGCGCAATGCCACGCTGCCCTCGCTGACCGCCGGGGTCAACTACGGCCCGACGGCCTCGACTGGTATCGGGGCGAGCCTCGACCTGCAAAAAGGCACCATGAACGGCAGCTACACCGTGCCCTGGGGCGACAGCGCCAGCAACAATTCCAACCACCTGACCGCCAGTGTGAACGGCAGCTACGTGGTCTACTCGCCCGCCCTCAGAGCGCAGCTGGCCGCCTACCGAGCCAACGTGACGCAGTACCAGCTGTCGCTGAGCGTGGCGCAGCAGAACGTGGAACTGGACGTGCGGACCAAGTACAACACCTATCAGAACGCGCTGCTGGCTTTGCAGGCGCAGCAGACCCAGGTGCAGGTCGCGCAGACCGCGCTGGGAACGGCGCAGAGCCGCCTGCAAGCCGGACTGGCGACCCAGGACGACGTCAATCAGGCGCAGCTGGCCCTCGTTTCGGCCCAAAATACTCTACAGACTGACCGGGTGGCCGCGCAGGTCGCCCTCGTTCAACTTCAAAACGCCGCTGGAGGCCAACCATGAAATCTATCCGTCACATTCTGCTGGGCGCCGCTTTGCTGGGCACACTTTCTTTCGCTCAGGCCGCCACGACCACCACGCTGACCGGGGCCGTCAAGGCCGCGCTGCCGATCAACGCCGATGTCAAGACCGCGCAGGCCAACCTGACCCAGGCCCAGGGTGTTCTGAAGGCGGCCCAGGCCGATCCCAGTTCACTGGTGACCGAGAAACTGAGCGCCACCAACGGTGTTTCGCTCTCGCAGGCGCAGTTGCGGGCGGCCCAGCTGGCAACCCTGCAAACGACCGTCACCGATTACGTCAACGTGCTTGAGGCGCAGGAAAACGTCAATCTGCAAACCTTGCAGGTTCAGGTGCTGACCAAGGCCCTTCAGGTCGCCCAGGTCAAGCTGAGCACCGGCAACGCCACCAATCTGGACGTTCAGACCGCTCAGAACTCGCTCTCGGGCGGGCAGCAGAATCTGGCGGCGGCCCAGGCTCAGCTGAACCTCGCCAGTTCCAAGTTGGCGACCCAGATGGGCGTCAGCGGCCCGGTGCGGGCGGCTGGCGCGCCGAACGTGCCCAAACTCTCGACCTCGCTCAGCAGCCTTCAGACGGCGCGTACACGCCTGAGCACCCTCGTTTCGGTCAACAATGCCCTGGCGGTCGCGCAGCTGAACGTCAAACTGACCGACAACGACTTCACGCCCGCCCAGACCAAGCAGCAGGCCCAGACCGCCCTGGCGAATGCCCAACGCAACGTGACCACCGCCCAGCAGAACACCTCGCAGGCGCTGTCGTCGGCCTATCAGTCGGCCCTGAACACCACCGAGCTGCTGAAGGTCGCCCAGAGCAAGGAAGCGGCGGCCCAGAAGCAGTACAACCAGGACGCCGCCCGCCTGAAGAGCGGCACGATCAGCGCCGTAGAACTGCAGAGCAGCCAGCTGACGCTGAAGCAGGCGCAGTACGCCCGCCTGCAGGCGCAGGACAACGTGCTTTCGGCCCTCACTGCCCTGTCGGTGGCCGCCGGGCAGAATCTGACTGGCATCAGTTACTGAGTCCCCTCTCCCCCATTTGCCTCCCCTGCGATGGGGAGGTTTTTTTGTGGCGTCGCGCTCCGGAACGGTGCTGGTGATTCCGGAGAAAACACGTCCTGCATGGCCGATTTCTGAATTCGTTCCTGCGTTCTTTACGTAAAGAACACTTTTGAGCCGCCTGTTCTTTACGTAAAGAACGCCCTGCCCTCCCCTGTCCTTTTTAAAAAGAACGCCTGGGCCGCCCCCTTACGGTATGGTGATTTCAATGAAAGTCCTGACGGTATTCAACCATGCGGGCGGTGCCGGAAAAACCAGCATCACGCGCGAGATCGGCTATGAGATGAGTACGCAGGGGCTGCGGGTGCTGCTGATCGACCTCGACCCCCAGGCCAACCTGACGAGCTGGCTGGGCATTTCCGGCGTGAAGGCGGAAGAAACGGTGCGGGGCGTGGCGGTGGACGGCGCAGCGCTGCCCACTCCGCGCGAGGTTTACGGCCTCTCAGTGATCCCGTCGCACGTCAGTCTGGCGCTGGTCGAGGGCCTGATGATGGGACGGGTCGGGGCGCATATGCGGCTGCGCCGGGCGTTGCAGGAGGCGCAGGACCGCTACGACCTGGTCCTGATCGACAGCCCGCCCAGCCTGGGGCAGCTTTCCATTCTGGGGGCGATGGCCGCCGACCAGATGATCGTGCCGGTGCCCACGCGGCAAAAAGGGCTGGACGCTTTGCCCGGCCTCAGCGAGGCGTTTCAGGAATATCAGGCGGTCAAGCCGGGGCTGACCGTGGCCATCTACGTGCCGACCCTGTACGACGCCCGCCGCCTGCATGACCGCGAGGTGCTGGCGGACCTTCAGGCGAACCTGAAACCGCTGGCGCACGCCATTCCGCAGCGCGAGGCCGTGTGGCTCGACAGCACCACGGCGGGGCAGCCGGTGGGGGTCTACGCGCCCGGTTCGCCAGTACACCAGGACGTGCGGCGGCTGAGCGCCGACGTGGCGCGGGCAGTGGGGCTGCCCTACCCGCAGGCGGCGCAGAGCGGGGTGGACGCATGACCCGCAAGCGGCCTGAGCGCCGGGGGGACCTGAGCGGTCTGCTGGGGTCGGTGCAGGAGCTGACGCGCCCCAGCGACTCGGATACCCTCAGCGTGCCCCTGACGCAGATTGCCCCCTATGCCGGGCAGCCGCGCCGTAGCTTTGCCGACGCCGACCTGAAGGCGCTGGCCGAGAGCATCCGGCAAAAAGGCATCTTGCAGCCGCTGCTGGTGCGCCCCACTGCTGACGGCAACGGCTACGAGATCGCGGCGGGCGAACGCCGTTACCGCGCCTCGCTGCTGGCCGGGCTGACGGAAGTCCCGGTGCTGGTGCGCGACTTCACCGACGAACAGATGCTGGAAGTCGGTCTGGTCGAAAACCTTCAGCGCGAAAACCTGTCGGTCCTCGACGAGGTCGAGGGCAAGCTGCGCCTGATCGCGCTACGGCTGGGGGCCACGCTGCCCGAGGCCCGGCAGCGGCTGATCGGCAATCTGCGTAACGAAGAGCCGGGAGATACTGCCGTATTTTCCGAGATTTTTGCTATGACGGGTCGGGAAACGTGGCAGAGTTTCGCTAAGAACAAGGTACGTATTTTGCAGTGGCCGGAGGAAGTACTGGCCGCCATGCGGGAGCGGGGGCTGGCGTACAGTCTGGCCGCCGTGGTCGCTGCCGCGCCCGCCGATCTGCGGCCCGGTCTGCTGGAGCAGGCGCTGGCCGGGGCGACCGCACAGCAGTTGCGGGCGTCGCTGGCCGGGCAGGGTTCGCAAAGCGGCACGTCCGGGCTGGAACAGGAGGTCAACGGCGTGACCCGGCAACTGGGCCGCAGCCGCTGGATTCGCGGTCTGGACAGAAAGCAGCAGGCCGAGTTGCAAAAGTGGCTGGCGGCTCGCCCCGCCTGGATGAAACAGGCCGGGGAGCCGGAAGCGCCGACGCCGACCGACGAGCCGGTGGTCTGGGTCGATTAGGGCATTTGACGCAAGAATGTTTTGCACTGTTGACCCTTGACCCTTGCTGGCTGCGTAGTGCCGAAATCTTACTCATAAAACAGAATCTGCTTACCGAAACGCATTGCGCGTTACCCCCCTCCCAGCCTCCCCCGCAAGTGGGGAGGAGCTAAAAGCCTTGTATTCATTGAGCGATACAGTTGCCGAAACTGCACTCTCCTGAGTCATGAGTGACTTTTTGGCATCACTGAGCGCAAGAGGCAAGGGTCAAAAACGACAAAGCCTGCCTATGTCAAATGCTCTAGCAAACATCACTTTGAGCGGTCAACCAAACGAAGAAGCGCCCGTCCCTCAATGCTGGGGCGAGCGCTTCTCGTTGGCTCCGGGTCAGGCCGGAACGGCGGAGTCCGGCAGCGTGGCCGGATGCTCGGGCTTGATGCGCCTGCGCTCGAACAGCCAGAACACGGTGGGCACCACGTAGAAGGTGAGCAGCGTACTGGTGACCACGCCGCCCAGAATCACGATCCCCAGGCCCCGGCGGAACTCGGCGCCGTCGCCTTTGCCCAGGATCAGCGGAATCGAGATGACCAGCACCGTCAGGGTGGTCATGATGATGGGCCGGAAGCGCAGCTCGGCGGCTTCGATCAGCGCGTCGTGCAGTGGCAGCGAACGGGCACGTTCGGTCACGAATTCCAGATACAGGATCGAGTTCTTGGTCGAGAGGCCCAGCAAAATGACCATCCCCAGCACCGTGATCACGTCGAGGTTGACCCGGAACAGGTTCAGCGCCCAGAGCGCCCCCACGATCGCCAGCGGCACTGGCAGCAGCAGATAGAAAGGGTAGCGGAACGAGTTGAACTGGCTGCCCAGCACCAGATAAAGCAGCATAATGGCCGCCAGCATCAGGATCGGGCCGTAGAACACCAGATCACCCGTAAGGCCGGAGCTGCCGAAGGAACTGGCGTTGCCCAGCGTCACGTTGTCTTTCAGGATTCCGGCCTTGGTCGCGTTGGCGATGATGGCCTTCTGATACGCGAAGGCGTTGGGGCCGTCCTTGGCGAGGTTGAGGTCAATGGT
>JAGLBK010000098.1 GCA_018260275.1 Deinococcus sp. | reverse complement strand
TGGGCGCTGCCCACCGGCACGCGCAGGTCGAACGCAAAACCGGGTCCGGGGCGGCGCTCGAACACCACGCGCAGCCCCCCTTCTAATGTCCAGAGTGTTGCCGCTTGGCAAAGCATTAGCGGAGTGTACGCCACCGCGCCAGGGCCGCGCAGCTACGCCTTACAAAAGAAACTGACCGGAACTTAATGCTCAGCGGGTCCCTTACCTCTGCCCGACCTATAGCAGCTAGGCTGCGGATGTTATGAAAAAGACTCTGAGACTGACCCTTCCCGTGGTCCTGCTGTCGGCCATTCTGAGTGCCTGTAGCACCAGCAACCAGACAGACACGATCAAGCCCACCGTGAGCCTGAGCAATGTCAGCAGCACGGTCACTCAGCCGGGAGCGGTGACGTTGCAGGCCACCGCCGACGACAACAAGAGTGTCAAGGAAGTCGATTTCTACGTCGACAACATGCTGGTGCAGGCTGTAACCACGCCCACGAACGGTGTCTACCAGACCACCTACACCTGGCAGGCCAGCCAGAACGGTACACATACGGTCAAGGCCGTCGCCATGGACAGCAGCGGCAACCGCAGCATCGACGCCACCCAGCAGGTCAATGTCAACATCATAGTCGACGTGATAAAGCCCGTGGTCAAGATCACAGCCGACGCGCCCGACCCCATCACCGTGGCGGGATCGTACACCCTGTCGGTCAATGCCACCGACAACGTGGGCGTGGTCGCTGTCACCGGTAAAGCTACCTGCACCGACACCAGCGGCAAGACCACTACGCTCATCAGTCCCTCGACCACCACGACTACCTCTTTTAGCTACTCGATTCCGGTCACGGCGGCCTACAACGGCACCTGCACCCTGACCGTCAGCGCCAACGACGCCGCGGGCAACACCGACACCAGTTCCAAAACCATCACCATCAATATTCCGACCGGCACAGGAACTGGGCCTGGTACGGGAACGGGCACTGGTCCAGGAACCGGGCCTGGCACGACAGATACACAAAAGCCTACCGTGAGCGTGCAGGTCAGTGCGCCCAATCCAATTACCGTGGCCGGACTCTACAGTGTGACCGTGGCCGCCAGCGACAACGTGGGCGTGACCAGCCTGACCGGTGTACTGACTTTGCCAACCGGCCAGACCTTCAATCTCACCTTCGACCCCAAAGGTGGAAGCCAGAGCATTCCGGTGAGCGCCGCCTACAACGGCACCTCGACCCTCACGGTCACAGCCATCGACGCCACGGGCAACAGCGCCAGTGCTACGCAACAGATCGTTGTGAATATTCAGTAACAGGTCGCTGCGGGGTAGCGGATGCATCATGCGCCCTTGCCCCACACGGACTTGCGACGAGTCAATATCAGAGCTAGCCGTGGGCCAGAACGCACCGCGCTCGCCGACCAAAGAAGAAACCCGCCGATGAGGGCGGGCTTTTTCTGTTTGGCGAAGAGGGTGGGATTCGAACCCACGGTACCCTTGCGAGTACTCCGGTTTTCGAGACCGACGCATTCAACCGCTCTGCCACCTCTCCGCAGATAAGGGCAGACGGGAGTGTAGCACGCCGCGACCGGCCCTGGCGAGGGGGGCCGCGAATGTGCCAGGGCACAAATGCTCTAGAGCAGTTCTCCGAATTACGCGAACGTCAGAAAAGCACAGCCGTCCGCTCCATTCTACGTCCTGCTCTCTCTTTTTCACTCGTTCCACTCGGCATAAAGATGGTAAAAAGCGCCCCATCTTTACGCAAATGCTCTAGAGTTGAGCGCGTGACCGTTCCGCCGTCCCCAGGCCCTTCCAGCGAACCTATGGAAACTGCACCAGAACTCGATCTGGAACTTAATTTTCCGGCGGACGCGGCCCCCAGGCGCTCTCTGCGGGCCAATACCCTGATCGTGATGGCGGGCACGCTGGGGTCGCGGCTCTCGGGGATTTTGCGCCAGCAGATCATCGGTCTGTTCGGAAACACGCTGCTCGACGCTTTTCTGGTCGCCGTGCGCGTACCCAGCCTGATGCGCGAACTGCTGGCCGAGGGCGCCCTGGTCAACTCCTTCATTCCGGTCTATAAGACTCTGGACGAGGCTGGACGCAAGCAACTGGCTGCCTCGTTCAGCGGCGTGCTGATCGCGGTGAACCTGCTCCTGATGGCCTTGGGGATTCTGGGCGCACCGTGGATTATCGACCTATTGATCGCCAATCATGCCAACGTGGACCGGGGGCTGGCGATCTACATGGCGCAGCTGGTCATGCCCTTCCTGATGCTCATTTCGCTCTCCAGCGTGGCGATGGGCCTGCTGAACGCCGACGAGCACTTCAAGGAAAGCAGTTTCGCCCCGGTGGCCTTCAACATCGCCAGCATCATCGCGCTGCTGCTGCTGCCGGACACCGCCACCTGGCTGGCCTTCGGCTGGCTGATCGGCGGGGTCGCGCAACTGCTCGTGCAGCTTCCGGCACTGCGGCGGTTCGGGCTGCTGCCCACGCCCGCGCTGGGGCCTCACCCGGCGCTGCGGCGCGTGCTGGTGCAGATGGCCCCGTTTACCTTGACTGCCGGGGCGCGGCAGTTTCTGAACTTTTATGTGCAGGGGCTGCTCTCCAACGCGGCCATGTTCAGCGCGGGCACCACGGCGGGCTATTCCTACGCCGAGACGATCTTTACCACCGTCAACGGCCTGTTCGTGGTTTCACCCGTCATGGCGATGTTCCCACGCTTTTCCCAGCACGCCGCCGACAGGGACTGGCGCGGTTTCAAGGCGCTGACCGTCCAGGCCGTGCGGACCACCACGTTTCTGGCGGCCCCCATGAGCGCCCTGCTGGTGGTGCTGGCCCCCTACGCCGTGAGCATCATCAACCTACGTTCCAGCTACGACGTGCCGCGCTTCGAGGCCGCCACCCAGATTCTGCAGGGCTGGGCGCTGGCGCTGGTGCCGTGGGCCTTCGTGACGCTGCTGCTCAGGACCTTTTACGCCCGCGAACGCACCCGCGAGGCCGTGACCATCAGCGCCATCGGCTTTGTGGCCGAAGTGGGGCTGTACCGCCTGCTGGTGCCGGTGCTGCACCTGCGCGGCTTCGGCGTCAGCACGGCCCTGAGCGGCATCCTGATGACACTGGCGCTGGCTTTCATGTACCGCCGCGCCCTGGGCTTTCCGACCCGTGAAATCTTCAGCCACCTGATCCGGGTCATTCCGCTGGCGGTGGCCGCTGGGCTGGTCGCGTGGTTGCTGGTTCACGTCATGCCGCGCCCCGGCTACATCATTCCCGGTGCGGTGGGGCTGGCGATCGCGGGCGGCTTCGGGCTGGCGACCTACCTGCTGGGGGCACTGGCCCTGCGCATGCCCGAAATGGGCGGGCTGCTGCGGCGACTGGGCCGCTGAGAAAAACTCTGGGACGCTGAGAAAAACACTGTGGGAACGGGGCAGCCTTAAGCAAGTCTGCCCCGCGCTTTCTACGAGGTCGCTTCGAGCAGGGCAGGCGGCGTGGCCTGCACTTCCAGCCGTTGCCCTGTGGCCGGGTGGACCAGTTCCAAGCGGTGCGCGTGCAGCAGGTAGCCGAGGTCGCCCGGCAGCCCGTCGGGGCAGGCGTGGCCGCCAGCGATGTAAAGCGGGTCGCCCAGCAGTGGCAGGCCCACCGAGGCCAGATGAATCCTGATCTGGTGGGGCCGCCCGGTCATGATCTGCACGCCGAAGAGGGTCGAGGCGGCGCGGCGTTCGAGGACTTCCGCCTGCGAATGGGCGGGCTTTCCAGACGGGCTGGCGGCAGAAATCTGGCCCAGTTTCGAGTGGGTGACCGGACCGATCGGGGTGCGGATGTCGTAAGTGTCCTGTCCGGCGACGCCAGCCGCCAGTGCCCGGTAGCTCTTCTGAATACGGTGTTCGCGCCAGTCGCGCAGCAGTGCCGAGGCCGTGACCAGGTTCAGCGCGAACAGCACCAGCCCCGAGGTGCCCCGGCCCAGGCGGTGGAGCGGCGAAGCGGTGGGCCACTCACGGCGCACCAGCGTGAGCAGCGTGTGTTCCAGAAAACCGCCGCCCGGCATGGTGGGCAGCCCGGAGGGTTTGGCGACCGCCAGCAGATCGGCGTCCTCGTACACGGTTTCGAAGTCCAGGGGCACGGCTTCTTCTGTCCAGGGCGGGCGGTGCCAGATCAGGGTTTGCCCGGCCCGCAGCGGTTGATCGGCCCACAGCGTCTGCCCATCCAGCTCGATCTCGCCAGCCGCCAGCCGCGCCGCCCAGACCTCGCGTCCCGAGTGGCGAAACTCAGCGCACAGGTACTCCAACACGCCCACGCCGCCCCGCTGAATATGCGAAGTGTAGGCGTAGCCGTGATTCAGTGTCATGGCCGACAGCTTAAGCGGCGGGGCCACCCGGTGCAAAAGTGGCCCTGTCGCTGGACTGGCCGGGCGCCTAGAGTGCCCCCATGTATATGCCCGCCCACTTCAAGGTTGAGGACCATGCCGAGCTGCTGGCCTTCATGCAGGAACACGCCTTCGCCACGCTGGTCACCGCTCCGGGGGGCGTGCCCTTTGCCACGCATCTGCCGCTGCTGGTGCAGCCGGAGGGCGAGAAACTGTTCGTGCGTTCGCATCTGGCGCGGGCCAACAAGCAGTGGACGCACTTTGCCGACACGGAGGTGCTGGTAATGTTCCAGGGACCGCACGCGCTGGTGCATTCCAACTGGTACGCCTCCAGCCCCAACGTGCCGACCTGGAATTACACGGCGGTTCACGCCTACGGACTGGCGCGGGTGGTCGAGGGCGAGGCCGGGCGCGAGATCGCTTACGGGCTGGTGCAGCGCTTTACGCCCGACATGCACGCCATTCCCGCCGATTTCGAGCGGCGGATGCTGGCGGGCGTGGTCACCTTCGAGATCGAGATCACGCGGCTGGAAGGCAAATACAAACTCAGCCAGAACAAGGACGAACACGACCGGGCCAACGTCGTGGCTCACCTGCGCGAAAGCCCCCGCGACGAGGAGCGTCAGACCGCCGAACTGATGGCGCAGCGGCCCTAGGAGTTATTCCCGCCAGATGCTCCAGTGACCTTCCAACGCGTCCATCTGTTCTTTGTTGCGTCCGCCCTGCCGTAACAGACTCATGATCTGGCCCCGGTGATGGCTGTCGTGGACGATGATGTGCTGCAAAAAGTGCGCCGGGCTGCTCTGGTAAGTGCCTTCGTCGTACGGGTCGGGAAAGGTGCGGCCCTCGGCAATGGCGCTCTGCACCGCCTCTAGCGCCTGCCCATCGCCCTGGCGAAAGATATCGGCCAGCCTGGCGGGGTCGCGTTCGCCTAACTCGAAGTGTTGCCAGTCGCCTGTGGTTGCTTTGGGGAGGCCCCCAGCGTGTTCCGGCGAAATCAGGCTCAGCCAGCTCGAGCGGAAGTCCGCGAGGTGGCCGAGATGCTGGCCCAGTGTCCAGCCGCCGCGCCCGTCCGACAGTTCCAGATCGGCGGGTGTCAGGGCGTCCAGCAGGGTTTGATTTACGCGGGCGTTGCGGCTAAAGGACTCTAAAAGCAGGTCGGGGATGGTCATTTTTCCTCCATAATTTGCAGTCCGGCAAGGTAAAGTTCCAGATTTCCGGCGGGCCGTGTCCCGTCCGGCAGCGTCAGCACATCCTCGAAGCCGATGCGACTGCTCAGGCCCAGTTCTGCCGCCAGCTTCAGCGTCGGCCAGGCTGCCCCGTCCATGCCGTGCGCGACTCTGGGCAGGTCGGCCCGCAAGTCGCCCAGCGAGTCCAGCAGGGCGCGGAGTTCGGCGGCGGTATCCGGGTCAGGTGAAAGGGGTTCGAGCAGCAACCGTCGCCAGTTCAGTTGCTGAAGCGTTCTGAACTTCTGCACGTCGTCGGGCGTCCACAGCCCCGCTTCCAGGGCCGCGCCGCGTGCCTCGGCCAGTGCCAGCACGTCGTCTATGCCTTCCTCAGACAGGTTGACGCACAGGGTATCGGGCCACACCGTCCAGCCAGAGATGAGGCGGGTGCGCTCGGCGGGCGTCGGGGCGATGCCTTCGGCGGTGCTGACGGCAATTTCGGCGGCGGGGGAGGCAGCACGGATAGTCTGCAAAGTGGCGGCCACCGCGTCCGGCTCCAGCGTTTCCTGTCCGTTCTGATAGATGTGCAGGTGAAAGGAACGGGCTCCAGCCGCAAAAAGTTCAGCCCCGTCGCGGGCGAGTTCGGCGGGCGTGTGCGGTATGGCGGGGTGATCGGCCTTGCTGCGTGAACCGTTCAGGCAAAGTTGCAGCATTACGGCAACTCCGGCGGGCGCGGAACTGAGGTCAGGTAGAACAGCAAGTCCAGTTGCGGCGGCTTGATGCCCTGCACCCGCAAAAGCGCGGCGATCTGGGCGGTGTGCCTGACCTCGTGCAGCAGCACATGCCACAGCAGGTCGCCCTGCCGGAAGTGCTGATGTTCGGGCGGCCAGTCCTCGACCACTACCACGCGCTGTGCGTCGCCCGCCAGCGCGGGCAGGTGCCTCAGCGTGTCCTGCTCGACGGCCCGCCAGTAGTCCAGCAGGCGGCCCAGCGGCACATCGTCAACGAACTGGCGGCCTTGCAGGTCAGGAAAGGCGTCCTGCACGGGTTGAATGTTCAGCAGGTCGAAGTGGATCCAGCCATCTTCCACTTCCGCCATGTGAAACACGAGGTCTTTGATGCAGCGCAAGCGGTCGCCGTCCAGCAGTGGCTTAGCCAGTACCTCGTCGGGCTGGGCTTCGAGCGTCTGCCACAGGTCACGTCTGGCCCGCATCAGGTAGTCGTACAGGTCGGGAAGGTTCATGCCGGTTTCGCCGGAACCGAGAGGCTTCCCGCCGACGCCGAATTCCCCGTCACCGCGCGGCGGTGGTAGTCTACCTGCCCCAGGTGGTACGCCAGGTGGGTGGTCAGGTGTAGCAGCGTCAGTTGCACGGTCAATTGGCTACCAGCAATTTTTTCCGGAAAGACGTCCTCCAGCCGCGCCTCTGTGACCTGCTCCAGCCCTACCTGCACCGCCTGCCGAGTGGCGGCTATCTCCTGGCACAACTGCTGACGCGGCACGTCACGGCGCGAGAATTCGGCCTCACGGTCACGCAAATATCCCGTGTGGCCCAGCACCGCCCCCAGATAGTGCTGCAAATTGCCCGCCAGGTGCAGGGTCAGCGTTCCGGCTACGTTAGGCTGCCCCGGCACCTCGCGCCACACGCTGGCGTCGTCGGGATACAGCTCCAGTTCGCGCTCCAGTCCGGCAAGGTCGCGTAGCAGTAGGGTTTTCAGGTCGGTGATGAATTCAGTCATGGCTCCCCCATTTTGCGAATGTTGCGCTCGGCTTTGCCAGCCCGAATCTCCAGCATCACCGCCACCTCGTCGCCTTCCTGCCAGCCTCCGGCCTTTCGCACGTCGGCGCGGATGGGCACCAGGTAGCCACCGTCTTTCGGAAACAGCGACGTGTCGTATTCCCACTCACCCAGTTGCACCGTCACCGGAATCATGCCCCAGCCGTAAGTGACCAGTCGGGAAGCAGCTTTCAGGTCGGCGGCGAGGTCGTCCGGCACGCGCAGGAAGTAGTGCGGCGCGGGGCCGTGCCAGTGCCAAAGCGGGGCGGCGAAGTTCATCAGCCCATCTTGGGCAGGTCGCTGCGCTCGTAGAACGCGGGCGGAGTCACGCCCAGTTCACGCAGATAAACGTAGCCCTGCCCCCGGTGATGCACTTCGTTGTCGATCAGGTACAGCACACTCATCAGCGGCGACATTTTGCCGAAAGGCGAGTCCACAGGCGTCGTCCATGCTTCGGCGCTTACTTTTAGGAATTCGGCGTCCAGTTCGGCAGTCAGCCTGTCCCACCATTTCAGGATGTCGGCGCGGGTAGGTGACTCGTGTTCCTGTACGCTGTCGTCCCAGTGAGGTTTACCGGTACGGAACCAGTTCAGCTGATATTCCAGCATCGCCGCCAATTCGCAGGCCATGTCCTGAAAAGTTCGCATTTCGGGCGCGTGGTGCGTGGTAAAACCGTCCTCGGGAAAGGCCTCGATCACGCGGCGGGTCAGGTCTCGGTGGCCCTGCCAGTGGGCCAGCAGGTCGGTGGGGGTTAGCAAGCGCGGTGGCTGGGTCATGGTTTAACTTTCTCCTGCGACTATGTTACCAGCGTAACCCGTCAGAACCTGTCGCCTTTTGCGGGTAGCCTGTGCCCATGACCTACGACCCCACCATGCGCCTGCTGACGGTGCTGAATTTGCTGCATGGGCGCGGCCCGACCAGCGGGGCAGAGCTGGCGCGGCGGCTGGAGGTCAGCCCGCGCACGGTGCAGCGGTATGTGGCGCGGCTGCAAGACCTGGGATTTGCGGTGTACAGCACGCGGGGGCGGGGGGCGTCCTACTCGCTGGGGGCCGCCGAGCTGCCGCCGCTGACCTTCAGCCGCGCCGAAGCTCTGGCGCTGGGCGCGGGTCTAGGGGCGCTGGGGCTGCTGGGGCTGGCCGAACTCGCGCCCGCCGCGGCCTCGGCGCGGGCCAAGCTGGGGCAGGTGCTGCCACCGGAAGCCGCCGGGCAACTGACGGCACTGGAAAAACACTCGGGGATTGGCGCGGGCTGTTCCACCGTGCAATTGGAAGGGGCCATCTGGACAGCAGTGGTGGAGGCGCTGGAGGCCGGGCGAATTCTGCAACTGGAGTACCGCAGCGCGGGCGGCGAAACCACGCAGCGACGCCTGCGGCCTTACGGCACGGCGTTTTACCAGGGCCGCTGGTATCTGGTGGGCTGGTGCGAAAAACGGGGCGAGGTACGCTGCTTCCGGGTAGACCGGGTGAGAAACGCGGCGCTCACGGCAGACACTTTTGCGCCGCCCGACGGCTTCGACGCGCTGGCCTATGTGCAGGACACCCTGCCGCACCTCCCCGCGCCATACGAAGTCAGCGTGTGGCTGGCCCTCCAGCCGGAACAGGTCAGGCAGGAGGGCGAACTGGGGTGGCGCACCGAACTGAACGCCGAAGCGGGCGGCACCCGCCTGCGCTGCCTGCGCTCGGAGCAGCGGGAATTACGGATGCTGGCGGCGAGTCTGCTGGTGCTGGCCGCCGAATTCAGGATTGACGGGCCGCCCGAACTGCGCCAGCAACTCGTGGCGGTGGCGACGCGAGCCGCTACACTGCCAGCATGACTGCCCCGACTGCTGCCCCCGCCCTGAAAGCTGTCCTCCACGTCTCCGAGGCCGACCGCCTTGCCCACGCCCTGGCCAATGCCGAGAACCTCCGCGCAGCCCGGCCAGACGCTGAAATCCGGCTGGTGCTGAACGGCGGGGCCGTGACGGCGGTGCAGGGGCAAAACAAGGTGACGGAGAAACTGGGGCAGGCGCTGGCGGCGGGGTTGAAGGTGCAACTGTGCCGCAACGCCCTGAAAGCGCAGGGCATGGAACTGGACGGGAACACCCTGCCAGACGGCATGGAAGTGGTGCCCGCCGGGGTGCTGGCCCTGGCCGAGGCGCAGCAGGACGGGTTCGCTTACATCAAGGTGTGACCGGGCTGGGAAGCCTACTGGTTCACAGCTTTTTCCCGTGGGGCGAGAGAAAAGCAAGTCATCAGCTATGAAATAGACCTCCTGCGAAAGTCATTTTGGAAGTCCTAGCGTGTGGTTATAGAGTGCGGCAATCAAGTTAAATCGGAGT
>JAGLBK010000097.1 GCA_018260275.1 Deinococcus sp. | reverse complement strand
GCTGGTGGCGCTGCTGCTGTGGCCCGCGCTGCTGCTGGTGCGCCGCGCCGCCCGGCCCCGTGACCCGGCGCTGGCCGCGTTGCACGACCTGGGCGAGCGCCTGGGCCTGCCACGCGAACCGGGCGAAACCGTGACCGACTTTGCGCGCCGCGCGGGTGAGACTTACCCGGCCCAGACGGGCACCTTGCAGGAGATCGCCCGCCTGTTCAACGAACTGCGCTATTCGGCCCAGGGAACGGGCGCCGCCAAGCTGCGCGAACTGCGCGAAAAGGTGCGGCAGGTGAGGCGCGGGTAGTTTTGCCCGAAAATTTTCATAGACTCTGGGCATGAACGCTGAACATTACCGCCGCAGTTTTCTGGCCCACCGCAAAGCTCTGCAAGGTTTTTACGCCGACCTGCCCGACGAGCACCGTGATTTTGCGGCCTGGGACGGTGGCATGAGCTTTTTGCAGCAGGGCGACCACCTTGCGCTGAGTTCGCGCCGTCTACTGACAATGATGGACGGAAGCGAGGCCGAGAAGCTGGTCTCTGCTACTACGCTGGCTGAAGTACGCGAACGCCTGCAACAGAGCAGTGACGTGGTGACGGCGGCCATTGCCGGGCTGGACGAGGCGCAACTGGCCCGCACCGTGACCGTGTTCGGCGGGATGCAGATGACGGTGGCTGCCCTGCTGGACATGCTGATCGGGCACGAAGCCCACCACAAGGGCCAGGTCTGGCAGATGGCGCGGATGGTCGGCCTGACGCCCCCACGGTACGTGCAACTGGGCTGAGCTGGCAGCGGCCCCCCACGCGGATGGGATGGCATAAGGCGGCGCGTGTCGCGGTCTCGGCGTGGCGTCAACTGCGCCGACATGGGCCGCCTTCGCTCTGGCTGACTTGAGCGGATAAAGCGCAGTTTGTCCCGCCCTTCCTGTCAAATCGGCGGGGGCTTTTTCGTTTTCCGCGCCACTGACCTTTTTGCGGCGCGGCGCTATTCTGGCCGTTATGACTGTTCAGACCAAGTTCAAACTTCCCCAGGTCGGCGAAAAGATAGGCCGCTACACCACCGAGCGGATCGAGGCCCTGCCCGAAATGTCGGGTCAGCTGGTGCTGCTGCGCCATGAAAACGGGGCCAGACACGCGCACGTGGCCCGCGACGACGACAATCTGGCCTTCAGCGTGACCTTCCCGACGGTGCCCAGGGACAGCACCGGGGTGGCGCATATCCTGGAACATACCGTGTTGATGGGCAGCCAGAAATATCCCGTGTCCGACCCCTTTTTCAGCATGATTCCGCGTTCGCTCAGCACCTTCATGAACGCCATGACCAGCAACGACTGGACAACCTATCCCTTTTCGACCCGCAACGTGCAGGATTACTTCAACCTGCTCTCGGTGTATCTCGACGCCACCTTTTTCCCGCTGCTGCGCTACGAGAGCTTCCGGCAAGACGGCCACCGCTTCGAGTTCGAGCAGATCGACGACCCGTCCAGCCCACTGAAATTGCAGGGCGTGGTTTATAACGAGATGAAAGGCGCGATGGCCTCGGCGGGCAGCGTCATGTGGCAGGCGTTCGGCAAGGCGCTTTTTCCTGACCTGACCTACGCGCAGAACAGCGGCGGCGCTCCCGAGAACATTCCTGAACTGACTTACGAGGGACTGCGGGCCTTCCACGCGGCGCATTACCACCCCAGCAACGGCTTTTTCTTCAGCTACGGCAATCAGGACCTGGGGCGTGTGCTGGGCGAGATCGAGAGCCACGTCATGTCCAGGTTTCAGCCGCAGCAGCTGGATGTCGGTATTCCCGACCAGCCCGCGTTCACTGAGCCGCGCCGCGCAGAGGTCACCTATTCCAGCAGCGACACCGAGCGCGGCGGCCAGGTGCTGCTGGCCTGGAAGCTGGGGTACACCAGCGACCCCGACCTGAACCTGCGCTGGAGCGTGCTGAGCGACGTGCTGCTGGGCAACCCCGCCGCGCCGCTGACCCGCCCGCTGATCGAATCGGGCATCGGTTCGGCACTGGCCGACCTGTCGGGCTACCGCGACAGCTTCCGCGAGGGCGCTTTCGCGGCGGGCCTCAAGGGGCTGAGTGCCGGAAAAGCCGACGAGGTACAGGAACTGGTGCTCTCGACCCTCCGGCAGATTGCCGACACCGGCCTCGACCCGGCGCTGATCGAGGCCAGCCTGCACCAGTTCGAGATTCAGCAGAAGGAAGTCAGCAACGCGGGCTACCCCTACGGCCTGCAGGTGATGTTCCGGCTGCTGGGGCCGTGGCTGTACGGCGGCGACCCGGTGACGGGGCTGCGTCTGGACGCCGAACTGCAAAAGCTCCGCGCCGACCTTCAGGCCGGGCTGGTCTTCGAGCCGCTGATCCGGCGTGACCTGCTGGACAACCCGCACCGGGTCACGCTGGTGGTCACGCCCGACCCCGAACTGGCCGCCCGCACCGAGCAGGCCGAGCGCGAACTGGTCGAGCGCCTCAGCCAGGAGTTTACCGACGAGGACCGCGCCCGCATCGTGCGGGAAAGCATGCAGCTGAGGGACTTGCAGGGCGCGGAAACCGACCCGGACGTGCTGCCCACCCTGGCCCTGAGCGACGTGCCCGCCAGGGTCGCCCGCCCCGAATACCAGACCGAGCAGGCCGGACGCGCCACCGTGGCCCGCGTGCCCCAGCCGACAGGCGGCCTGACCTACCTGGATGCTCAGATTCGCCTGCCTGACGTGCCCGCCGACCTGCTGGACGTGCTGCCGCTGTACGCCTTCGCGGTGACCCGCAGCGGGGCCGCCGGACTCGATTACATTGCCCTGGCGCAGCGCCTGGAGGCCAGCACGGGGGGCATCAGCGCCAGCATGGGCGTCGGCAACACCCCGGACGACCTGAGCCGCACGCGCCTGGCGATGACCTTCAGCGGCAAGGCGCTGGCCCGCAACGCGCCCGAACTGGTCGGTCTGCTGCGCGACGTGATCGCCAGGCCCGAGTTCGACCGCGAGCGCCTGCGGCAGTTGCTGGAGCAGCGCCTCGCCGGACTCAAGGCCAGTGTGGTAGGCAGCGGCAACGCCTACGCCAGTCTGCTGGCGGCGGCTCAGGTCAGTCCGTCTGCCGCGCTGGACGAACGCTTCGGCGGCCTGAGTGCGCTGGCGACCCTCAAGGGGATTGTCGAGGGGGGCGAAGGCGAAGGCCAGCAGTCCGGCGATCTGAATGAGCGACTCGACGCGCTGCTGGAAAAATTCAGCCGCATCACCGACCTGCTGCTGGCCGGGGTGCCGCTGCTGTGCCTCACTGCCCTGCCTGAAGACCTTCAGCTCGACCTGGGGCCGATCGTAACCGAGTTTCACGGCGACGCGGCGGTGGGGCAGCCTGCCGTCACCCGGCCCGCCCACACGCCCCAGGCGCGCACCACCGACTCGCCGGTGGCCTTCAACGCGGTGGTGTTTCCGACCGTGCCCTACACCCACCCCGACAGCCCCGCGCTGCTGGTGCTTTCGCGCCTGCTGAGCAGTAAATACCTGCTCAAGGAAATCCGTGAAAAAGGCGGGGCTTACGGCGGCAACGCTGGTTTCGACACCCGCGCGGGCAATTTCAGCATGACCAGTTACCGCGACCCCAACGTGGCCCGCACCTATCAGGTCTACCGTGACGCCCGCCAGTTCCTCGACACCGACCTCGGCGAGCGCGAAGTGACCGAGGCGATTCTGGGGGCCAGCAAGGGCCTCGACCCGCTGACCAGCCCCGACACGGTGGGCCGCCTGCGCTTTTACGGCGATCAGGCCGGATTTACCCCTGAAGTGCAGGAGGCTTACAAGGCCCGCCTGCTGAAAGTGACGCTGCCCGACCTGAAGCGCGTCATGGACACTTACCTGACGCCCGAGCGTGCTGCTTACGCCCTGGTTGCGGGCAAAGACCCCAACGAGGATGTCAAGGAACTGGGCCTGAAGTTCGAGGTGGCGGGGGTTTAAGGCCGTAATCGCTGCTTAGAATTGGTTCCAGGCGGGTGCCGGGGAGGTCATCTGTGGCCGCTTCCCCGGCACTCGCTCCTTTACCCCCGGTGGTACGGCTCCCCCGCGCTGATCGTCGCGGCCCGGTACAGTGCCTCGATCATGACCAGCATGGCGAGGTCGTGGGGCAGGGTCAGCTGACCCAGGCTCCAGAGCAGCTGGGCCTGATCCCTCAGCCTGTCGGTATGTCCGTCCGGGCCGCCGATAGCAAAGGCCAATTCACCAGTTCCAGCGAGCGCCTGGGCGTCCACATACGCGCTCAGGCCCTCGCTAGAAAACTGCTGGCCGCGCGGATCAAGCAAAATCAGGGGGGTGCGCCCGGCGGCTTTGGCAATGGCCTCGCTCTCGGCGGCCTGCGTTTTGCCCGCTACCCGGCTTACCTGCACCTTGTGGTAACGCCGCAGCCTTTTTTCGTATTCGTCCCAGCCGCTGCGGGCGTAGGCCAGCTTGGGTTCTCCGACAGTCAACAGGTGCAGGCGCATGGTCCAATGCTAGCGGGCCTCGTACCTGTGCCGCCCGGCCCGATGCTCTAAACTGCGGACCATGTGCAGACTAGTTGAGGGCCAGCAGTGAATTACGCGGCGACCCTGACCGTCATGGTCATGCTGGCTTTCTGCTTTCCGCTTTCGGTGCGGCTGGCGGCGCAGCTCGGCATGCCCGAAGGCTTTGTCACGACGCTGCTGGGCGCACTGGTCATCTTCTCGCTGGCGGCCTACCTGGTGCGCTGGCAGGTGGGGCGGCACTCGGTTCTACTTGAGCGTTTGGCCCAGGCCAGGGCGCAGATCGCCGCCGACCCCGAAAATCCCCAGGCGTATTTTGTGCGCGGCGAGCATCTGGGTAAACTGCTGCTGCGCCTCGATCGCCGCCGTGAGGCCGCCGAGGTGATCGACCGTTACTCCCGTCTGGGCGGGGCCAGAGAATCGGAAATCGTGGCCCTGCGTGAAGCGCTGGGGTCTGCCGAGCGCCGCAGGAGGCGGGCCGAGCACCGTGAAGCCTGAAGTTCTGCCTGCCTGGGTGCGGGGCAAACGTCGCCTGGGTCATGACAGCCTGCCCGAAAACGGTCAAAATGGAGCCAGCATGACCCGACCAAGCGCAGCACAGTTCAGGAGAGAGCCATGAGGGCTTACAGATGAGGGCTTACAAGGGCATTGTCGAAAACGGTGTTGTGATGGTCATCGGGGCGCGGCTGCCCGAGGGCACGGTGGTCACGGTGACGGTCGGTGAAACGGAACTGCTGCGGGCCAGAATTACCAACGCCATCAAGGATTCCTCGCGCAAGGTCAAGGTCAGGGTCAAGCCCAATCCTGGTCTGGTGCTTGAAGCGCAGTTGCCCCCGCAGCATGACTGACCCAGGTGTTCCGTTGGCCGACCCGCACGTCTGGCTGGTGCCTACGCCGGTGGGTAACCTGGGCGACCTGACCCTGCGGGCCATCGAGGTGCTGCGAAATGCCGACGCGGTAGCCTGCGAGGACACCCGCCGTACCGGGGCGCTGCTCTCTCATCTGGAGATCAGTCGCCCGCTGGTGCGGCTCGATGCCCATACCATGCACCGCGCCGCGCAGGTGCTCGAGAAGTATCCCCGGCTGGCCTACGTGTCCGACGCGGGTACGCCCGGCATCAGCGATCCGGGGGCCGAACTGGTGCAGGCGGCCATTGCCCAAGACATTGCCGTCGAGGTGTTGCCCGGCGCGACGGCCTTTGTGCCCGCGCTGGTGCTGTCGGGATTGCCGACGGGGCGCTTCACCTTCGAGGGCTTTTTGCCCCGCTCGGGCCGCGAGCGCAAGGAGCGGCTGGCGGCGGTGGCGGCCCGCGCGGAAACCAGCGTGCTGTACGAAAGCCCTCACCGTCTGGGGGACACCCTGAACGATCTGGCCGCCGTGTGCGGGCCGGGGCGCGGGGCTAGCGTTACCCGTGAACTGTCGAAAAAGTTCGAGGAAAACAGGCGGGGCACCCTTGAGGCACTGGCAGCGCACTTTGCCGGGCCGGTCAAGGGCGAAATTGTCATCGTGGTTGCCGGGCGCCCACCCGAGGAGCTGGAGGCCGACGTACCCGACTACGCGGCGGTGGCTGCGGCGCTGGCTGCCGGGGGACTGGCGGTCAGGGATATACGTGATCACCTCGTGGCCCAGGGTTTGCGTAAGAATGACGCTTATGCGCTGGCCCTTCAGGTGACCGCGCCCTGACCTGCCCTTGCTACTCCTTGTGCTTACTGGCGCGTCTATTCACCTAGCCTCACCTAGCCACCTAGCGGCGCGGCCTGTTGCCCCAAGTTCCCCGAGGTCTTTTTCATGATTGAATTGAATACCAGCCATCCTAATCCAGCCGGAATCAAGCGAATCGCCGTTTTGACCAGTGGGGGAGACGCGCCCGGCATGAACGCCGCCATCCGCGCTGTTGTCCGTACCGGAGTGCAGCAGGGCATCGAAGTCGTGGGGGTGCGCCGGGGTTTTTCGGGGCTGCACCGTGGAGAACTCGCGGTGCTCGGGCCGCGTGACGTTGCCAATACCATTCAGCGCGGCGGCACCATCTTGCTCACTGCCCGCAGCCGCACCTGGCGCTCTGCCGAGGGCCGGGCGAAAGGGGCGCAGGTGCTGCGCGACTGGCAGGTCGACGGTCTGGTGGTTATCGGCGGGGACGGCAGCTTTCATGGGGCGCACTTTCTTCAGGAAGAACATGGTATTCCGGTCGTCGGCGTGCCGGGCACCATCGACAACGACCTATACGGCACCGACCATACCATCGGCTACTTCACGGCGGTCGAAACCGCGCTCGACGCCGTCGATAAACTGCGTGACACCGGGGCCAGCCATGAGCGCATCTTCGTGATCGAGGTTATGGGACGCCACGCCGGGCATATTGCGCTCGACGTGGCCGTGGCCGGGGGAGCCGAGGAAGTCTTTATTCCCGAGGACGACAAACCGGTCGACGGCGTCGTGCAGATCGTTAAAGAAAGCAGGGCAAAGGGCAAACTTGCCAGCATCGTTATCGTTGCCGAGGGGTACAAGGGCGGCGCACAGGCCGTCGGTGACGCGATTCAGGCAGGCACGGGTATGGAAACTCGCGTCAGTATCCTGGGGCACATTCAGCGCGGCGGTTCGCCCGTATCTAGTGACCGCATTCTCGCCAGCCGCCTCGGTGAAGCCGCCGTGCACGCCTTGATGGACGGGCGCAAGGGCGTCATGGTCGGGCGCACGGGCCAGGGCCTGACCTACACTCCGCTGCACGAAACCTGGGAAAAGCGCAAAGACGTGAGCCTTGATCTGTACCGCTGCGCCAAGTGCCTGAGCGTCTGAACGCTTGAGGGCCGGACAAAATTCACCACCAAGAAAAACGCTGTCTGGGACGAAGCCTTTTGAAGTGAGATATACAGACCTAATCAGAGCACTTTCCAAGGAGGTTTCACGGGAGGCGCATCCAAACTGCCTTCCAGTCAGCTTTTCTGCCCTGACCCTTATTACCCGCTGCTTACGGAATGGCATTTTTTGTCGTACCAGCTTTGCATATACAGAATTTTGTCCGGCTTTCAATGAACGCGGCTTGACTTCCTGAGCTGCGGAGGACCTGCACCCCCCGCCCTGACGCAGACTTGTTCAGGACCGGTCGGGGACGAGAAGGACCTGCTGGACGGCTCTGGCCCAGGCGTGTGGTGAGGGAACATGCGGCACCCGGCGGTTTCAGATGGTGGCCGCAAAGGTTCCGTCTGTGAAGCGGCAACCTACAAGCGGACGTTCTCTACACTTCTGCTCTGCTCACTGCCTGAGCAGGGCTAGGCTGGGGGCATGACCAGCCCATTTGAACTGTCCCAGAAATCGAGGAGCCTCAAGCCGTCGGCAACCGTGGCCGTGACCAGCCGCGCCCTGGAACTCAAGCGGCAGGGCGTGGACGTGATCTCGATGAGCGTGGGCGAACCCGATTTCGACACGCCGCCGCACATCAAGCAGGCGGCGATCGAGGCCATCGAGTCCGGGGAAACCAAGTACACCGCCGTCAACGGCATTCCCGAACTGCGCGAGGCGATCAGCGCCAAGTTCAGCCGCGAAAATGGCCTGGACTATGCCCCCGACGCCGTGACCGTGACCAGCGGCGGCAAGCAGGCCATCTTCAACGCCTTTTTCGCGCTGCTCAATCCTGGCGACGAGGTACTGATTCCCGCGCCCTACTGGGTCAGTTACCCCGAAATGGTCGGCCTGACCGGGGCCGTGCCCGTCGAGGTGCCGACCACGCCGCAGAGCGGCTTCATGCTGGACGTGGAGCTGCTGGCAAGCAAAATCACGCCGCGTACCCGCATGATCGTGCTGAACAGCCCCGGCAACCCGACTGGCGCGGTGTTCACGCCCGACATTCTGCGCGGCGTGGCAGAGCTGGCCCAGCAACATGGCCTGATGATCGTGACCGACGAAATCTACGAGCATCTGGTCTACGACGCCGAGCAGGTCAGCATTGGTCAGTTTGCGCCCGAGCACACCCTGACCATCAACGGGGCGAGCAAGGCGTATGCTATGACCGGCTGGCGCATCGGCTACGCGGGCGGCCCCAGGCACGTGATCGCGGCCATGAACGCGCTGCAATCGCAGAGCACCAGCAACGCCAGCAGCATCAGCCAGTACGCGGCGCTGGCCGCCCTGGTGCAGCATGAGGAAACGCACCGGTTTATCGACATGGCCCGCAGCGCCTACCGCCAGCGCCGCGACGTGATCGTGCGCGGCCTGAACGACCTCGGTCTGCCCACGCCCACGCCGCACGGGGCTTTTTACGTGATGGCGAACACGGACCGCATTCACGAAAACGAACTGGAAGCCGCCCGCATCATTCTGGACGAGGCGAAAGTGGCGGTGGTGCCGGGAACCGACTTCTCTGCGCCGCATCAGGTGCGCCTGAGTTACGCGACCAGCCTGGAGAACATTCAGGAAGTCCTGCGGCGGCTGGGGCAGCTGCTGGCATGAGGGCGCTCGCCCTGTGCGGCAGCCTGCGCGCCGAATCGGTGAATCTGGCGCTGCTGCACGCGCTGGCCGACGCGGCACCGGCTTCAGCGCAACTCCAGATTTTTACAGGACTGCACAGCCTGCCCCTCTTCAACCCGGACAACGAAGATCAGGACATTCTGGCTCTCAGCGCGTTTCGTCAGGCGCTGTGGGCCGCCGACGCCGTGGTCATCGCCTGTCCGGAATACGCGCACGGCATCCCCGGAGCCTTCAAGAACGCACTCGACTGGGTGGTAGGGAGTGCGGAATTCGACCAGAAACCCACGCTCCTGCTGTGTGGCATGAGCCGCTCGGTTCACGCGCCGCAGCACTTGGCCGAAGTCCTGCGAACGATGGGCGCAGTGGTGCTGGGGCCTTACAGCGCGGGGCTGCCCAGCCGTCTGCCGGAAGCCGTAGCCGCCCTGCAAACTCCTGACCAAAAGGTCACTCTGCGTGGATGGTGGCAGGAACTGGCGGAAGCAGCCCGTCCCGCTTCTTTCCCCAAAGCTTGCCTGAACGCTGTGACGCCGCTCTGAACTGGGACCACTTGTACTGGGGCTACTTGTACTGGGGTCAGGGGTATCTCCCTCACCTTCAGGCTCTACACTGACCCGCGATGAGTCTTGTGGTCATGGCAACCGGCGGCACGGGCGGGCATATTTACCCGGCAGTCGCCACAGCAAAAGAACTGCTTTCGCGCGGGCATCAGGTCCTTATGCTCGGTC
>JAGLBK010000096.1 GCA_018260275.1 Deinococcus sp. | reverse complement strand
CTTCATCTCGTCCTGGGCCTTGTGAACCATCTCCTCGATGCGGGTCGGGTGAATGCGTCCGTCGGCCACCAGCGCGTCAAGCACATGTTTGGCGACCTCGCGGCGAATGGGGTTGAAGCTGCTCAGGATAACGGCTTCGGGCGTGTCGTCGATGATCAGGTCTACCCCGGTCAGAGACTCGAAGGCGCGGATATTGCGGCCCTCACGCCCGATCAGGCGGCCCTTCATGGCGTCGTTGGGAATCGGCACCACGCTGACCGACAGCTGGGCGCTGGTCTCGCTGGCGCTGCGCTGAATGGCCTGCGCGATGATCGAGCGGGCGCTGCGCTTGGCGTCGGCACTGGCCCGTTCGAGCATGGCCTTGACCCGGATGGCCTTTTCCTCCTCGAGTTCTGCGTCAAGCTGGCCCAGAATCTGGTGACGGGCGACTTCGGGAGTCAGCTGGGCGACCTCGTAAAGCTTGAGATCAATCTGCTTGCTGCGCTCGGCCAGCTCGTCTTGCTGGTCACGCAGCCCACGCAGGCCCGCTTCCAGCTGGCTTTCCATGCTGTCGAGTTTCTCGCCGCGGGCATCGAGCTGCTCGGCCCGGCGACCCAGGCGCTCAATCTCGCGGCCCAAGTCCTCGCGTTCGCGCCGGGTTTCCAGGCGGTCAGCGGCCAGCGATTCACGGGCCTGCGCCGCCTCCTGCCGGGCCTGCTGGCGCTCGGTATCCAGCTGTGTGCGCTGGGCCTGAAGCTGGCTTTGTTGGCCCTGAAGCTGACCCCGCTGCACTTCGAGCTGCGCGAGCTGACTGGCGACTTGACTGGCCGCCACGCTTTCGCGTTCCGCTGCTTCCAGCATTCTGTGGTCTGCGTCCTGCACACGCCGGATGGCGTCCTGACTGGCTTGATCTGCCTGCGTTCTGACTTGCGCGGCGGCTTGATTTGCCTGAGCGAGAATCCGCTCTGCTTCTGCCTGGGCTTCGCGTTGCAGCCGGTCGTCGATTTCGGCCTTGTGTTGCCGAAACTGTGACCGGGCCACGAGAAACCCACCGACCAATCCCATCAGGATGCCGATAATCCAGTAAACAATAGGCATTTTCGGCTCCTTGTGGTTTCTTGAGAACTTGTGGTTTCTTGGGAACTTGAGACATTGAAGTGCTGCCGCTGCGAACGCCACACTCAGCACGTTAAGTTTGAAAAGGCGTTCGCCCAGCAGTCTAACGGCAATCTTATGATTGTTACGGTGGCCTGATTATCCCCGGGCCGCTTAGCTGGCAGGGGGGGGCTGTTTGGGCAGGCCGGACGCCCGTGGCTGGCAGCCGGGATAGTGATACAACTTTTTCTATGACCTCTGTCCCGCAACCGCAGTCACAGTCGCAGCCCGAGCCGGAAGTGAAAAGCGGCATTCGCGCCGCCGTGCGGGCCGTTCCTGCCTACCCTTTCGTGCCGACCGACGCGCCGATCAAACTCGACCAGAACGAAAACCCCTACGATTTTCCGGCGGAACTGAAGGCCGAGGCGACTCGCCGGATGCTGGAGCGCCCCTGGAACCGTTACCCCGACCTGCACGCCGACACCGTGCGGGCCGCCATTGCCCGTTACGAGAGCTGGGACGAGGCGGGCGTGGTCGTGACCCCCGGCAGCAACGTGCTCATCAAACTGCTGACCGAGCTGGCAGGCATCGGGCAGACCGTGCTGGTCACCGACCCGACCTTCAGCGTCTACACCCTGGAAGCCTCGCTGCTGGGGGCCAAACTGGTAGAGGTTTCATTGAACGCCGATTTTTCGCTGCCAGTGCCCGAACTGAGCGCCGCACTCGAGCGTGAGCAGCCGGGCGTGTTCTGCATTGCGCAGCCGCACGCCCCGACGGGCCACCTCGATACGCGGGCCGATGTGGAGGCGCTGGTGCAGGTCGCCGAGCGCTGCGGCTGGATCACGGTGATCGACGAGGCCTATTACCAGTACGGCGGCCACGATTACCGTGAACTGGTGCGCCGGTCCCCTGGCACCCTCAGTCTGCGGACCTTCAGTAAGGCCTGGGGGCTGGCGGGCACCCGCCTGGGCTACCTGCTAGCGAGCCGTGACGTGGCCGAAAACGCCCAGAAGCTGGTGTCGGCCTTCAACATCACGGTGTTGGGACAGGCGGTGGCCGAGGTCGCGCTGGAACACCCCGAATATATGCAGCGGCGTGTGGAGGAAGGCATTCGGGAGCGGGAGCGTGTGCTGGCGGCCCTGAAGGATCACCCGACCTGCCAGGCGATTCCCAGCCGGTCCAATTTTTTCCTGCTGCGTACTCCGGATGCCGACGCCGCTTACCGGCACTTCCTGCAAAGCGGCATCGTGGTGCGCCGCCAGGACAAGCTGCACCTGCTGCAAGGCTGCCTGCGCGTGGCAGTGGGCACACCCGCCGAGAACGACGCTTTTATCGCGGCGGCCCAGGCGCTGCGCTGAGTGCATGGGCTGAGTACAGGGAGCTGAGTTGAGGGAACCCAGTGGCTGACCGCTTCGAGCCGCCGCCGGAGTACCTGCCCCGCTCGGTGCTGCGGCGCGACTGTACGGCATGCGGCGCGTGCTGCTCGGCCCCGGACATTCACGCGCTGCAAAAGCCACTCGGCGTGCCGTGTGTGCATCTGGGCGCGGGGTGCCTGTGCCGCATCTACCCGTCGCGTCCGGCGGTGTGCCGCAACTACCAGCCCGACTGGGTGTGCGGCGAGGTCGCGCCGCTGCCCACCCTGGACGCCCGGATACGACGCTTTCTGGAAATTTATGGACTGGAAGGCGAAATCCCGGTGCTTGAATAGACTTCCGGCAAAAGTCGTCCATTCTGGGTAGGTTTGAAATTCATTGAGGTCAGGACTCATTACAGGCCCTGAGAACATTTGATAAGAATGTCTTGCGCTGTTGACCCTCGCCCCTTGCGGGAGAGGGCCTTGCGAAGCAAGGGGTGAGGGGGCCACAAGGCAACGTCTTTTTGTCAAATGCTCCAGGTATGGGCGGTTCTTGCCCTTGGACTCTTTGACCCCTAGACCGACCGCGCTGCCAACTTTCGCAGGATGTCTGGTGACTCAAACTGGATTCAGATTTCCAGCATCAGCCGGTGCAATAGCCTGACGTGATCGGCCCAGCGGTCCAGCCGGATGTGTTCGTGGCTGGCATGGGCGCCGTCGCCGGGAGCGCCCAGCCCGTCGAGGGTCGGGGCCAGCGGGGCCGTGAAATTGCCGTCGCTCCCGCCGCCCACGACCTCGTGGCCGATCTGGAAACCAAGGTCGGCGGCGATCTGCTGGGCCGTTGCAAAGAGCTGCATGGTCGCTGCCGACTCCTCGAAGGGCGGGCGGTTCAGTCCTCCGCTAACCTCCACACGGACCCGCTCGTTGCCCGGCTTCCAGGCGCGGATGGCGTGGTCGATGCGCTCGCCCTCGGTCACGGTGGCGACCCGCACGTCCACTTCCAGCCGCGCCGAGGCCGCAATCACGTTGGCGGCGCTGCCTCCCTGAATCAGCCCGGCGCTGACGGTGGTGCCCTTGGCGTGGTCGGCCAGGGCTTCGAGAGCCAGCACCGCTTCTGCCGCCGCCGAGATCGCGCTGGCCCCCAGTTCGGGGCGGTTTCCGGCGTGACTGGCAACGCCGCTCAAAGTCAGCACATAGTTGCCGGTGCCCTTGCGCCCGGTTTTCAGGTTGTGGCTATCGGCCACGGGCGGCTCAATCACCAGCACTGCGCGGGCCTGTTGCGCCGCCGCCTCGATATGTCCCCGGCTGCTGCCACTGCCGATTTCCTCGTCGGGCGAAACCAGCACCTTGACGCCGCCCGTGGGCCAGCGCTCGTCGCGCCGCATGGCCCGCAGAACCTCAAAAAGCCCCACGATGCCGCCTTTCATGTCGTAGCTGCCAGGACCGTAAAGCCTAGCCCCGTGTTCGTTCATAGGCATGTGCGCCAGCGTGCCGTGCGGCCAGACCGTGTCGGCGTGGGCCAAGATCAGCAGGTACTTCTGGCCTTCTTGCACACCGAAACTCAGTTCGGCAGTGCCGCCGGGCAGGGCGTGGACAGCCGCGCCGAGGTCACGCGCCCAGTCTTCAATAATCGCGGTCACGCGGGCCACGGCGGTGGGGTCGCTTGACGGCGACTCGGTTTCGACCAGGGTACGCAGGTCGGCCTGCATGGCGTTCAGATCGGGTTCCATGTCAGTCATCGTAAGCCCGCCGGGACGCTGCTGGGCTAGGTGGCCCGCCGCTGTGTTTGCTCCGCGCTGCCCCGGCCCCGCGCTTCCTGTTACGCTAAGTCATGTTGCTCGTCCTCAACGGCCCCAATCTCAACCGCCTCGGCCTGCGCGAACCCGGCGTGTACGGCGCCTTGACCCTCGAAGACCTGGAGCGGCAGTGCGAAACCTGGGGTGCGGAACTGGGCGATTCGGTGACCTGCCGCCAGAGCAACTTTGAAGGTCAGCTGCTCGAATGGGTGCAAGAGGCGCAGGAACAGGGCTTTGGGGGCATCATCATCAATCCCGGTGCCCTAACGCACTACAGCTACGCCCTGCGCGACGCCATCGCCGGGCAGCAGCTTCCGGTGGTCGAGGTGCATATCAGCAACGTGGACGCCCGCGAGGAATTCCGGCACAAGTCGGTCACCGCTTCCGTCTGCAAGGGCAAAATCAGCGGCATGGGCTTTCTGGGTTACCGCTTTGCGATGGAGTACCTCACCGAGTCTCAGGGCTGAGGCGGCCCAAGCTCCAGATGGGTCGGCGTTTTCAGGTGGGCCGGAATTGCCGTGACCAGCACCTCGTACTTGCCCGTCACGAAGACCTTGTACCCGTACTTTTGCAGGATGCGCCGGGCATTGGTCACGTCGTTCATCAGCAGGCTGAAATCGGGCCGGGCAAAGTTGAGCAGCCGCGCCCCATAGCTCACAAAGCCGTCGCGGTAGCGGGCGTTCGGAAACCCGAGAATCAGGCCGCCGGACGGCGTCAGGTGATGCCGGTGCAGCGCCGCCAGCACCACATCCTGCCTGACCTGTGGGCTTTGTAGCAGACTGAGGGCCAGCACGAGGTCAAAGGCTCCGAGTGACTCCTGTGGCAGCCGGTTGATGTCCAGTGGCGTAAAGGTGGCGGCGGGGTAGCGCTCCTGCGCGGCAGCCAGCGCAGAAGCTTCCAGGTCGACCCCCACGATTTCAAATCTCCGCCTGGGAAAAGCCAGCGCCAGCACGTCCAGTTCACGCCCGGCATTGACCCCCAGCGCCAGCACCCGACCGCCGCCCGGTGGATTGACCCGGCGTACCGCTTCGACCAGCGTCAGCAAAAAAATGGGCTCCTCCAGTTTATCGACCCTGGCCCAGTCGCCCCGCGCACCGTATCCAGCCGCGTCCGGCGCCGCCGAGTGGCTATACAGGCGGTAGTGCAACTTGACCCGGCCCGGCGCACTCTGGTACGGCGTGAGGCAATGGGCACCGAGCGCGTCGGCCAGGTCGGTCCAGGTGCTCAGGGGGCGGTGTCTTCCGGCAGGCGTCAGTTCGCCCGCGTACTGCCCCAGCCCCGCCACGGGGTCCGGCACGCTGAACGTCACTTCGCCGTGTTGCCGCAGCGCCGCCTGTATCAGCGGAACAATGGCCGCCAGCGGCTCGGTGGTAAAGGACAGTTTGCTCATGTGGGCCGGGACAGGGACGGAAACGGATGCGGACAGGCCATAGCTTTAATGGTATATGGACAGCGATTGAATTCCCTGCCCTGGGGGACGAAACCGGGGCGGACTTGCAGAGTTGCGAAGCAGAAAGTGAAGCGAACGGAAAATACGGTGCAACTGGGCAGGGCTACGGCCAGTGGTCTGGGACTCGGCTTGCTGCTGTCCTGTGGTGCGCGATATCAGAGCTGCTGACGGGCATTTTACGCCTGGGAACCGTACCGCCATAGCTCAGGCAGACCTGATTTCTCCTAAACAGGCTAAGTTAAGTTTTCTACTAAAGACCCCTGTGTAATTTATGCTAGGCTTGCGGCAGAGGTGAGAGATGACCCGGATCATGGCGATTTACATAGGTAAGGACCCCAATGCCCGCAGAAATCTCCAGCATGGCCTGGACACCCAGACCTGGGGTTTTCCGCACGATGCCAGGGGCTATGACCGGCAACAGGCCGAGTATGTGCTGCTGGCTACTGGACACACACATGGTGGGCCAAGAACGAAGCCGCAGGAGTGGCAGGAGGGCACGCTGGACATCGTGATCTGCCAGGAGCTGGGCGATTTTTATGACGCCAAAGCTCCCCACTGGGACGATGAATTCGCGGCGGGCCGGGTGCTCTACTCGCGCCGCTTTGGGATCATTCCGCTGGCACAGGCGCAGGCTTACCCCGTGGCCGACCTCGACCCGGCGCTGGCCGGGCAGTTCAAGCTTTCAGGCAACCACTCAGGCTATGGCAAATTTGTCGATGCCAACGTGCTTGACCTGTTCCGGAGTGCAGGCCTGCCAGCGCCGCAGCAGCTCACGATCAGTCAGACGCCCGGTCTCCCAGAACCGGCAGACGAGCAAAAGGTTCGCAAGGCCCGTGGCGCGGGCTATGTGCAGGACGCGGACCGCCGTATAGAAACAGAGCAGTACGCGGTGCGGCGGGCCAGAAGTGACCTTGAGGCCAGGGGCTACCACTTTGTGTGCGAACTGGGCAAGCCATACGATCTGCTGTTCCACACCCCCGCTGGCGAGGAGGTGCATGTGGAGGTCAAGGGCACGACCAGCGCGGGCGAAGCGGTCTTCCTGACCTCCGGAGAGGTGGTCTGGCACCAGGCCAACAGGCGGGGCATGCTGGTCGTCATCTCAGATATCACCTACAACCCGAGGCACCCGCAGGGCCAACGGTGCTCGGGCGGTCGGCTCAGGCTGGCCGAGAACTGGGTACCGCAGGCACAGCATCTGCGCCCCGTGCAGTACACCTACGCCATTCCCTGGGACGCCCTGTCCCCTCAGGAAGTCTGGCTTGAGCCTGAGTCGTAATAGGGGCGTGAGACGCTCCGATGCTGCCTGGCATGCCTGCTTTTTCGCCCTGAACGCAGTGAGAGGTCTCCTGAACCGGAGGATAACCTGATGAACAGTCCCCTTGAATCAAAGCGCGGTCATAGCCTCTACTCCGGCACCCTGGCAGAGGTGGAGCTTGCGCTGGCAACGGCCCCAGGGCGTGAGCAATTCGTGGAGCAACTGAAGGCCGCGTATCAGGCCCGGCATGATGGCGAGTTGCCGGAGCCGCAGGAAATCAGTTCGTGGGAAGGTACGCTCCCCAGGCTGGTGGACGCACTGCGCGACCTGCCAGCAGCAGCTAAGGCCATGAGTGTCCTGCTGGAATTTGCCCTGCCCGATGATGAGCTGGGGCGGCGGGTCGACGTGCTGCTGGTGGGCCGCGACGCTGGCGGGCAGGAGCGTGTGCTGGTTATAGAACTCAAGGGCTGGGCAGCGGTTCTGCCGCCCCTTACGCCAGAGCAGCAGCGGTTACGCACCGTGTTCATTCACGGGCAGGAGCGCAAGCACCCGGTGCCGCAGGTGCTGGAGTACCAGTACGACCTGCAGTACCACAACAGCGCCGTGCTTGAGCGGCGGGCCGCCGTGAGCTGCGCGGCCTACCTGCCAAACCTGCCGGGTTCCTTGCTGGATGTCGGCGGGCGATCACTGGAGTCGGTGTTCTATAGCGGCCAGAAGCAGGCGCAGGCATTTGCCCGGTTTGTGCAGGAGCAGGTGGGCCACGGGGCGGCGACCCAGCTGACCGGACAACTTGACCACTCAGCGGTGGTGTGGCAGGCCGGGTCGGCGCAGGCCGTGTCAGACGCCGTGACCCTGGCCCTGCGGGGAGACCGGCCCTACGAACTTACGCCGCAGCAGCGCGAGGTGGCCCGCCGCATCTGGCAAAGCGTGACCGACCACTCCAGGGGAAGGCAGCTCATTCTGGTGCCTGGAGACCCGGGCACAGGCAAAACGGCGGTGGCCTTGCAACTGCTGCTCAGCGCGTCCGATAACTTTACCCAGCGCAGCAAAATGGGCGAACCCGACCAGGGTCAGTACGTTAAACTGGTCATTCCGGGGGCTTTTCTGTCGGCCACCATCAGGGCTGCCGTACCCTTTGAACACGGGCCGCACACCGCCCTGCTCAACCGCCTGCTTGGTTACCCCGGCGGGATGAGAGAGGGGACTATTCCTCTGGTGCTGTGCGACGAGGCCCACCGCATTGCCAATGGAAAACTGCGGCAGGTCGTCAACAGTGGCCGCACGGTGGTGCTCTTTTACGACGAGTATCAGGTGATCGACCCCAATGAAGGCCAGGATTTGCTGAATCTGCTGGAGCAGGTCAGGCAGGGGGCCAGTAACTACGAGGGCATTCCCGTGACGGTCATCGACGGGCTGCCCCAGCAGATGCGCTGCAGGTCGCCCAGTTATGTGGCCTGGGCCAGAGCACTGATCAGAAATGAACCGGTCAGCACCGCCGTCAAGGACTATGAGCTGAACTTCTTTGACGATCCCGCTGACCTTGAGCAGCATGTGCAGCAGCGGGGCGGCAGGCTGCTGGCAGGCTTTTGCTGGCCCTGGAGCCGGGTGCCTGAAGTCAGGGAAGTCGTCATTGGGAGCTGGCAACGTCCCTGGAACCCAGCGCCCAGACCAGTGGGGCAGCCCCAGGATCATGCCCAGGTGCGCTGGATGAAGGGCGAGGATTTCAGGGAACACATTGGCTGCATTTATACCGCGCAGGGCGTGGAATTTGAGCATGCCGGGGTGATCTGGGGTAACGACGTGGTGTGGCGCACCGATCACTGGGAAGTGCGGGTGGCCGAAAACAGATTCGGTGCCTTTCAGCGCGTGGCGGGGAGGCTGAAAGACCCCAGAACCAGTCCACAGCAGCGGCAGCAGCTTGAACAGTCGGCCCTGCGCTGCCTGCTTAACATCTACTACGTTCTGCTGACCCGTGGCAAACAGAGTACGTCGCTGCACTTCACCGACCAGGAAACGGCGCGGCATGTGCGGGCCTGCTGGGAAGCCGCCCAGTTCTAGCACTACGGTAAAATGCTGTACGTTGTCATGCCGGGCATCAGCGGGCCATCTTTGCCTGCGCCGTTGCCCCCGCCCGCTGCCATTCTTCCGTGGGAATAACGTAGTGCAGGACGGTCACTTCCTGCCCCGGCATCAGATTGGGTGCCGGATCTTGAACGATGGTCAGGGTTGGGATGGCACTCAGGGCATCGTTGATCACGATGTATAGGCAGTAGTCGTTGCCCAGGCGTCCAGCGGTAATCCACTCGTTGGGCGTCATGACAACCGGGCCAACTCCGGCACGGCCTTTGACCTCTATAAAACGCTGTTCCAGCGGACTGGTTTCTGGCAGTTCTCCTGGCCTGACGCTATAAATGTCGTAGCCCATATTGTCAGCACTTACATCAGCAGGCACCCGGCCCTGGGCCAGCTCGTACTGCTCGGTCACCCGCATTCCTGCAAGTTTCACTGCTTTACGGACTTCGGGGTCGTTCTCATTGAGCAGATTCTGCCCAGCAGGATGAAGTGGCTGCAGGTAGAGCAGCTTTCATAATTACGCCATTTGTGGAACTGCACCTCAGACGGCTTCTTGGTCAGAACGGACTCGCTTGAGCAAGCCTGCCCGCCCGCTCGGCATAAAAAGCCACAAACAACGTGGCCTTTTTATGCAAGCTGCTCTAGGCCAGTGCCAGCAACTCGGCAGGTTCAGGCATCAGCTCCCCTTTCATATCAAGGTATATATCGGAACCGGCGACCATCACGAATGACCAGGTTGGTCACGCCACACGTTGGTCACAAACGAATAAAAAAGAGAACCCCGCGCCAGGCGGGGCTTTTCGTTGGTGCACTCAACTGGATTCGAACCAGTGGCCTGCCCCTTAGGAGGGGGCCGCTCTATCCATCTGAGCTATGAGTGCGCGGCTCAGAGCGCCAGAAGTATAGCAGTCTAGCCCGGAGCCTAGCCGCTTTCACCCTGTTCGTTCAGGGCAACCGCAAAGTCAGCTGAGTAGCTTATCTAGGTAATTCGTGTCCAGCGCAGCCTTGAATCTTTTGGTTTCC
>JAGLBK010000095.1 GCA_018260275.1 Deinococcus sp. | reverse complement strand
ACTCAAGAAGTACCTGAGAACCATCTGGCCCAAGATTCGTTACCGCCAGCTCCCGGCTAAGCTTCTTGGCCTGAACAACGATGCGATATCAACTTAACTCGTTATCAATAGGAAACACAATCAGGCGGTATTTGTTGCCGCCGATGTTGAATACCAGGAAGCCGCCCACCCAGTCCACACTGCCGAAATCTTCGCGTACGTCGGCAAAACAGGTGTAGTCGGCGCGGCGCACCTGCTTGAACCAGTGGTCGAGCGGCTCCAGGGCATCCGGATATTGCGCCGCGAAAGCCGCCAGCGTTTTCCAGGCGATGACATTCATCGGCACACAGGAATGATGACATGGCGTCATTATGATGTCAAATTGTTATTATTTTCTGTCAGCTCCTCGGCCCGCCGCCGCGCCTGAGCACAATCTGGGGCGTAAAATCCCCCCGATGCCAGCTCCGACCTTTGAAGTCCAGACCCCCACCCAGGCCCGCTTGCTGCTGAGGCTGGAAGACTTTGCGGTGGTGGGCCTGCTGATGGAGCGCGACGTGAGCATTTCCGAGGCGGCAAGGCATACCGGCATTGACCTCAAGCGTGTTCACCGCATCGTTTCTCGCCTGGAAGACGCTGGACTGGCTCAGGTGGTCGGTGTGCAGACTCGTCGGGGGCGACCCGTCAAGATTTACCGCGCTGTGGCGGCAGTTTTCCGGATTCCACTGCGGCTGTGCGAGCGCCCGGTGCTGGAGGAACACCTGTACGGACTGCACGCGCCGTTCCTGCGGCAATTCCTTGACACGGCCTCGCAGAGTATTGCGCTGGGGCGAAGGGAAACAGGCGAGGAACCCAGCATCACGCTGGACAGTGGTCGCGGGCCGCTGGTCTATGTTCGGCAGCCTGGCGGCGCGGTAGACGCTCCCATCAGCAGTTTTGGCACGTTGAAACTGAGTGCGGGCAGCCGCCGCGAACTCTCACGCCGCTTTGCGAATTTGCAACGCTGGGTGATGGAGGAAGCGGAAAAGGACGAGAACGACGAGGAATGCGTGCTGGGCTTCATGCTGGCGCGGTTGTAGGTTTGCTGGCAAGGCCCAGTGCGTACCGCCAGTGTGCCGCCCCCAGAAAGCTGAATACCCCGAACAGCAGAAAGAAAACGGACGCCGGAACCCGGTCAGCAAAGGGCGAAAGCAGCATGAGCACAATAGGCTGACCCGCGAGGCCCGCCATATTCAGCAGGCTGCCGACCCGCCCCAGGAAGGCCGTTTCCACATGGCGCTGAAACAGAACGCGAAGGCCGACCTGCAAATACCCGTTGCACAAGCC
The DNA here is from genome assembly GCA_018260275.1 of Deinococcus sp. Taxonomy (GTDB): domain Bacteria; phylum Deinococcota; class Deinococci; order Deinococcales; family Deinococcaceae; genus Deinococcus. Next base: position 8,824 of record JAGLBK010000095.1, on the reverse strand, counting down.
GATACCGAGGGAAACGAGTTGCATTTGCAGCGGCGTGGTGGTCAGGGCCAACAGGCAAAGCAGCACGCTCATGCCGACCAGACCTTGCAGGCTGGCCTTTTCTGGCGCGGCCTTTTCCTTCAGCGCGGCGTTGGCGAAGCTGCCCAGCGCCATGCCCGCCACATTAAGCGCGAAGAACAGCCCAAAGCCCCCTGCTCCCGCACCCAGCGCCACCATTCGCTTGGGCACCAGCATTTCCAGCGGGATAAAACAGGTGTTCACCACAAAGGCCATGACGGGCATCGCCGCCATGAAGGGCCGACGGCGCAGGTAGTCCAGCCCAGCCAGAAACGCAGTCTGAAAGGATTCCTTTTGTGCCGCTGCCTGTGCTGGAAAACGCACGCCCAGCAGCAGAAAACTGAACAGCAGAAATGCCGCCCCATCCGCCAGCAGTGCCGCTGCACTCCCAAAGCGGGCCACGATGATGCCGCCCAGTGCCATGCCCGCCGTCTGCATCAGCTGGGTGCTGCCTTGCATGAGGCCGCCCGCCTGCTGCCACTGTTCTTTGGGGACAAGGCGCGGTGTGACGCTCAGGCTGGCGGGACTGTAGAACGCGCCAAGCAGCCCTCCGACCAAAGCAGCAGCATGAAGAGCTTCCAGCGGAACGGGGCCGCGCAGGGCCAGCCAGCCGACCCCCAGTTGCAGCGCGGCCCGCAGCAGATTGCCGAGGAGCAGCGGCACACGCACGAGCAAACGGTCAACCAGCGTTCCAAATACCGGAAGCAGCAGCGTGGGCAGAATAGACAGCGCCAGATTGATGCCCATCGCGCCCGCACTGCCCGTCTGGTGGAGTACCAGAAAACTGGTGGCGATACCCGCCAGCGCGTTACCGAAGGCACTTTGGGCGTTGCCCAGCCATCACAGGACGAAAGAAGGATTACGCATAAGCGGTGCGGATTGAGTCATGTCCGCACCTTCGCGCCCGCGAAACTCGCAGTTGAAGGGGGCAAGTGGGAGTAGAGTCTCAGCCCTTTTCCACCACAGGCGTAAAATCCCCCAGTGCCTCCCGTTCCCGTCTCCACCCCCAACCTCACCAAACTGCTAGACCCCGCCCCCACCGGAAACCTGCTGCTGCTCCCGCAAATTGCCCGCGCTGCCCTGTTCGCCGCCTACCCCGGCCCCGCGCTGCTGCTGACCACCCCCGACAGGCTGCCCAACTACGCCACAGCGGGCGCATTTGGGGTGCCAGTCAGCGTCAATCCCAGCCTGCGCGACTGGGACAGCAAGGCCGACCATATCGTGATGGATGTGAACACGGCCCTAGACCTGTTCCCCCGCCAGCCCGAAGCCCACGCCCTGAGCCTGAAAGTGGGGGCCAGCTACCCCCGCGAGAGCCTGCTGGAGCGGCTGGAGCAGTTTGGCTACGAGCGGGGCGAGGAGCCAGGATTTGAAATCAAGGGCGACACGCTGGAATTGCGCCTTGAACCTGGCGTCGGGCTGCCGCAAGAGGCCGAAGAAGGGCTGTGGGTTCGCGCCGAGTTCTTTGGCGACGAACTGGACACCCTGCGCCTGCTGAAACCTGGGGAGGTCGGCGGGCAAAAGGCGCAGGCGTTCACGCTGGAACCCACCGCCGACTACCTCACCGAAACGAAGTGGGACGCCACGCGGCTGGAGCTGCTGCCGGGGCGCATTTTTCTGGATTCGCCGGAGTTTTACGCTTCTTCACTCGGCATCCTGACCGACACGCTGTGGCCCAAACTGGCGGGCCGCGAGGTCACGTCGTTTGGACGTTCGCCGCTGGAGTTAGCCGACCTGCACACGGGGCTGGAAACGCTGCCCTTCTACCGCGCCCGCCTCGCTGACCTGGAACGCGACGTGGCCGAGTGGCGCGGCGCGGGCTACCGGGTATTCATGCTGGTGCGCCATGACCGCACGGCGGCGTATCTGGCCGATAAACTGCTGAACTCGCCCGAAATCCCCTGGCTGACCCTGCCCCGGCTGGAACCCGGCGGCCTGGGCTTTCTGCGCTCGGCGGGCGAGGGCGGTTTCGTCATCCCGGAACACAAAACCGTGGTCATTACCGAAGACCTGATTTACGGCTTTCAGGGCGGCTCGGCGCTGCGTGGCAAGAAGCTGGCGGGGCGGCCCGTCACCGACGCGCTGGGGCTGCACGTGGGCGACTTCCTGATTCATCCCGAACACGGCATCGGGCAATTTCTGGGGCTGGAGACGCGCAAGGTGCTGGGTGTGACCCGCGATTACCTCAACATTGAATATCGGGGCGGCAGCCTCCTGAGCGTGCCGATTGAGCAGTTGCCCGTGCTGCGCCGTCACCCCGGCACCACGGACGACCCGCCGAAGCTGTCCAGTTTTGACAAAAAAGACTGGGCCAAAGCAAAGGAAAAGGCCCGCAAGAACGCCGAGGAAGTCGCTTCCAAACTGCTGGTGCAGTACGCGGCGCGGCAGGTCACACCCGGCAACACCTTTGCCCCGCAGCCCGAATGGGACGAGCAGATTGAGGCCAATTTCAAGTTTGACCTGACCGCCGACCAGAAAACCGCGCTGAAGGAAACCATGCGCGACCTGGAAAAGCCCAATCCCGCTGACCGCCTGATTTCCGGCGACGTGGGTTTCGGCAAGACAGAAGTGGCGCTGCGGGCTGCCCACCGCGTCGTGGGGCACGGCAAACAGGTGGCGATTCTGGTGCCCACCACGCTGCTGGCCGAGCAGCACACCTCCACCTTCGTGGAACGCTTCAAGGGGCTGCCCGTGCGGGTGGAAGGGCTGTCGCGCTTCACCGACCCCAAGCACTCGCGGCAGATTCTGGCTGACCTGAAGGCGGGCAAGGTGGACATCCTGATCGGCACGCACCGCCTGCTGAGCGGTGACATCGAATTCAAGGACCTGGGCCTGATTATCGTGGACGAGGAGCACCGCTTTGGCGTGGGCCAGAAGGAAAAACTGCGTGCCCTGCGCGGCCTGCCCGCCATGACCGACGGCAAGCTGGAAATTCCTGAAGGCATCAAGGCGGTGGATACGCTGGCGCTCTCGGCCACGCCCATTCCGCGTACCCTCTACATGAGCATGGTGGGCCTGCGCGACATGAGCAGCATCCAGACGCCGCCCAGGGGCCGCAAACCCATTCAGACCATCCTGGCCCCGTTCGACCCCAGCACCGTGCGGCACGCAATACTGAGCGAAATTGAGCGCGGCGGCAAGGTCTTTTACATCCATGACCGCGTCGCCAGCATCAGCGCGCGCAGCCTGTATCTGCGCAACCTCGTGCCAGAGGCCCGCATTGGCGTGGCCCACGGGCGCATGAATGAGGAAGAACTGGAAGAAATCATGCTGGGCTTTGAGCAGGGCGCATTCGACGTACTGCTGGCGACCACTATTGTGGAAACCGGGCTAGACATTCCCGAGGCCAACACGATTCTGATTGAGCGCAGCGACCGCCTGGGCCTGGCGCAGCTTTATCAGCTTCGCGGACGCGTGGGGCGGCGGGCGCAAACCGCTTATGCCTACCTGTTTTTTCCGCCCCGCATGACCGAAAACGCGCAGCGGCGACTGTGGGCCATTGCCGACTTGCAAGACCTGGGGAGCGGGCACCTGCTGGCCGAAAAGGACATGGAAATTCGCGGCGTGGGCAACATTCTGGGCGAGGAGCAGCACGGGCATGTGCAGGCGGTCAGCATTGACGTGTACACCGAACTGCTGGCGGAGGCCGTTGCCAAGCTCAAGGGCGAGAAGCTGGAAGCGCCGATTAGCGTGTCTATTGACCTGCCCGTGAATGCCCGCCTGTCGGAAGACTACTTTGTGGGGGGCGACGGCCAACCCGACGAGGAAGCCCGCATTGCCACCTATGGCAAACTGAGCGAGGCCCGCACCCTGCAAGCGGTGAGCCGCGTGGAGCGCGACCTGCGGAAGAAATACGGCCCGCCCACGCCCGAAGTGCAGAACTTTATTGACCTCGCCAAGCTGCGGCTCACGGCCCTCGCCAAGCGCGTACTGAGCATTGGCGAAACGATGACGCACCTGCAAGTGACCTTTGCTTACAAGTCGCTGGACTACGACGCAGCGGGCTTGAAGAAGTTCCCGCACAAGACCGAAGTGCAAACCTTCCCGCCCTCCGTGAAGCTGGAGAAGCGGGGGATTAAGCCAGACGACTATGCGCGGATGCTGATTGAGTTGCTGGGATACTTTGGGTGAGTCAGATTAATACTCACAAGTCTTGAGCATCTCGTAACCTTTAATGATTGAGTCACGAAGGCTTGAAGCTGGCAATGACCCTCTCTTGCCGTCTAATGATACATTACCTAGGCTTGTCTTGTTGATTCCAGAATTCCTCCTGGCGTATACATTGTAGCCATCTTCAAAATTTACTAGACCAGTATTAATCACCGCTGTATCCGCAAAAGCGTGTATTGCGTGTTTTCCATTTCTCTCTGTGGCTTCACCTTCAAACTCTACACGCTCTCTGCTGGTTTCAGTCTGTTTAAGTGACAGGACTTTACACCCACTTTGGCTCTCACCATAACTTGAAGGAGTGGAGCTTCCAGAGCCGTTTCCCGCACCTACAGCACCTAGAAGCTGGCCCGCAGCATCAGTAAGAGCTTGGGTACTGATTGTAGAAGTGGGGGTCACAAGATAGCCATTTGATACCTTCATTCCAAATGCCCCTAAAAATACATCCCAGATACTCCCACTACTATTAGCACGTGCTGCGGCTGCTTGACGCTGTTGCTCGGCAATGCGCTGGTCACGCGCAGTGATTTTCCCACTCAAGTAGCTTTGCGCTTGGGCAATGGCTTTAGTATCCTCATCATCCACAATGAGCAATTTGGCCTCTTTTATCTTGGCTTCCGCGCAAGAAAAATCTTCCCTATCTGCACACGCATTAGCGGCTTCAAGAGCATCTTGTAGGTCAATTTTGTCCAACTGGTCGAGTTGGTTGAGTAATTGGAGACGCTGCTTTTGAGGATTTGTCTGGGCCAGAACGCTAGAACAAAAAAGAATGTTAATTGTAATAATTAGGGTTAATAACTTCATTTTAAATCCTCCAAAATCCTTTTGGCGTCAGATAAATGGATAGAATCAGGAAACGAATTAATAAATGCGTTAAGGTAAGTCTTATTTCTGCCGGAGGATATCGTTTTCCATACCGATTCAGAATTCGGTGAGTTCAAAAAGTATATAGGCCAAATTCTTGCTATTTTGTCTGCCGATGAGGTTACTAGGTATTTTCCATTATGACTAAAGGCGGCGGAATATACTGCGCCAGACTGCTTGGTAATCTTTAGTATTTCATTCCCGCTTATTGTATCCCAAAGACGCACACTACCATCTAGAGATGCAGTCGCTAGAATATGACCATCCGGACTTAGGTCAACCCCGCGAATCTCACCGGTGTGCCCCGAAAATGTTTTGAGCAGCGTACCCGATGTACTATCCCATAGCTTGGCAGTTTTATCTGCCGAACCAGTAACAATATATCTTCCATCAGGACTAAACTTTACTGACCAGACAGGCCCATTATGACCAGAGAGATTAAATATTACCTGCTTAGTAGTATAATCCCATAATGTAGCTTGTTTATTTGAGCCACCAGTTAAATACTTCGTTCCATCAGGATTAATAGCAATCGTCCAAATAGATTTATCTGTTCCGGATTCATAGAACTTAACAGAATTATTGCCAAAATTTACAAACCCTATTTCTCCTACATCAGTAACAAAACCTAATTCACTAAGCCTGTCGTTAAATGCGACATAGTTGGCAGCGCCCTTGCTGATGAATTTTTGCAGTAGCGTGTAATTTTTTCCATCCCAAATCAATACACTCTTATCATCTGACGCGCTTACTATCAGGGAGTTATTTTTAGCAAATCCCGCAAATCTACAAATATGCTGTGTCCACCTAGCTCTCCTATCTGTGCTCCCTCGAGACCCCAAACCCTAGAAGTATAGTCCCGAGATGCCGTGACTACTCTTTTGTCATCACTACTAAAATCCGCATGCCACACTTCGTCTTTATGTCCAATCAGACTAACTGACGAAAGATTGATAAAGTTTTCAAGAGATTTTGCCTGCTTCATGTTACTCTGCCGTCTCAGGTATTCTTCTGAATAAACTGGAGAAAGCTTAGCCTGTAATCTAAGTGGTGTCGTAGGACTGATAGTAATATCTCCACTCCAATTATATTGTTTCACATCACTTGGATTGTTTATTTGGTAAACTACACTGATTTTATGTTTCCCCGACTTTATAAATATATCAGCCTTAGGGCATTTCCAATTTGGGTCGGATTTGCCATCAACAAAAATTATGCCATTTTTAAAAATATCATCATCTAGTGTACAGGTAATTCTTAAAATTCCTTCATTCTGCCCCTGCGCCAGCGAAGGCAGCAGCAGGACAGACAGGGCGGCGGTATGGGTGAGTAAACGGGCTAAACGCATGGGGAAACCTCCGGCGGGTGAGTGGGGAATGAGGGTTGTGTGGGTAGAGTAGGCCCTGGAATGACCACAGGTCAAGACCTGCCCCCAGTGTTTTAAGGCGGCACAGTTCTCAAATGTTTACACGTTGTGGAGGGGGCTTTTTGCTATGCCCCAGCTCAAGCCCCAGCGCGGCAGGGTGGGAGCTTTTGGCTCCATTTACGCCGACAGCGCCAGTTTCCACACCCGCTCCGGCACGTCCACGCCAAATACGCCGCCCGATTTCTTGGACAGGTGCAGCACTTCAATGCCAATAACCTTTCCGGCGCGGCTGTAATCCAGCATGTACCCGCCGCCGATTTCCTCGGTGCGGTGAACTTTGCCGTTTCTCAGGCGGATGTAGGCAGCGTCGGCCTCGGTATCAATGCGGATTTCCATTAGCGTTGCCTCCTTCGAGCGGGCTTTTTGGGGGTGTCCGGGCGTTCCCGGCGCAGGGTAATAATCAGTACAGTCTGCACCACCGACTCACCATCTACCAGCCGATACCACACTTTCAGGAATGTGCCGGGGCTGGTTTCTCGCACGGCGATGGTCACGTTCGGGTCTTCCCTGTCACTGTGCAACTCGTCAGGGTGCGTGACGGTTTGCTCTACCGCTGCCTTTGTCACGTTGCGGTTGAACAGTTGATATTCCGCGTGATGGGTATAGCGGAAGGCGACGGGCGGTGACATGATATGAGTTTAACCTTTGCTCCAGCCCAGGCTTTGGCGCGGTGGGGGTAGGCGAGGGCTTTGGCTTTAGCAGGGCTACCCCTCAGTCGCCTGCGGCGACAGCTCCCCTAAAAAGGGAGCCTTTTGGTGGGCATCGTTTTTCACGTTTCGTGCGCTTCAAGGCTCCCTTTAAGGGGAACTGGCAGCGAAGCTGACTGAGGGGTAACCTTGCCCATGCGCCAGCTCTACACCAAACCTCTCGCCCCCCGCGCCCGCGAACTCCGCAACAACCAGACCCCCGCCGAGCGCAAACTGTGGTTTGAGTTTCTGCGCGGCCACGAGGTCAGATTCCAGCGGCAGGTGCCGCTGCAAGGTTACATTCTGGATTTTTACGCGCCTTCGCTGAAGCTGTGCATAGAGATGGACGGGCGCACCCACGACAGCTCGGCGGCCCAGGCTTACGACGCCGAGCGGACGCGGGTGCTTGAGGCGGCGGGGATAACGTTGATGCGTTTCAGTAATGCTGAGGTGATGGGGGAATTTGAGGCGGTTTGCACGGCGATTGAGGCCACCCGCGCCGCAAGGCCCCCATGTTGACCGACACTCACTCCAGCAAAGGCAATTCGCTCAGGCCACTGAGAAATTCGCGCCCGGCGTAGTTTTCACTATCGAAGGCGCGGTCCCCTTCCAGCGGCGTCTGCCCCAGCCCGGCAAAATCGTACAGGTCGCGGTCCAGCAGGTGACTGGAGTTGACGCGAGTCAGGCTCCGCAGAATGTTGTTGAGGCGGCCCGGATGTTCGCGCTCCCAGCCTGCCAGCATCTGCCCCACGACCTCGCGCTGCAAATTGGGCTGTGAGCTGCACAGGTTGCACGGGATGATCGGAAAAGCTTTTGCCTGAGCATAGGCCCCGATTTCCTGCTCGGGCACGTAAGCCAGCGGGCGAATGACCACGTTCGAGCCGTCGTCACTCTGGAGTTTGGGCGGCATAGCGGCCAGCCGCGCCCCGAAAAGCATGTTCATGAACAGCGTTTCGAGGATGTCCTCGCGGTGGTGGCCCAGCGCAATCCTGGTCGCGCCGATCTCGCGGGCGTGCCGGTACAGCGCCCCCCGGCGCAGGCGGCTACACAGCCCGCAGGTGGTCTTGCCTTCAGGAGTTTTTTCCCTGACCACGCGGTAGGTATCCTGCTCGATGATGTCAAAAGGCACGCCCAGTTCACGCAGATAACGCGGCAGCACGTCCGTGGGAAAGCCCGGCTGGCCCTGATCCAGATTGACCGCCACGATCTCAAAGCGGATCGGCGCTTTAGCCTGCAAGTGCAGCAAAACGTCCAACAGGGTGTAACTGTCCTTGCCCCCCGACAGACAGACCATCACGCGGTCGCCGTCCCCGATCATGCGGTAATCGCCAATAGCCTGCCCCGCCGCCCGCACGATGGGCCGGAACAGCTGAGCGGCGGAAGCCGGAGCAGAGTCAGTGTGAATTTCGGTCTGGGTCATAGTCATTTACCGGAAACAGCGGACAGGACAGAGCAGTTTACGCCACAGGGTTACGGCACCGTGTTAAATAGCTCCCCTGAAGCCTTTGAGTACCTTGCGCCCTATGGCCCCCGGAGTTCAGCCCGCGCCAGCTCCGCCACGTCCAGCACGCGCCGGGCCTCGGCTTCAGCGCCGTCCTCCAGCCACCACGCCGCGCTCAGGCCG
>JAGLBK010000094.1 GCA_018260275.1 Deinococcus sp. | reverse complement strand
ACCGCCGACCTGGAAGCCGAACGCCACACCCAGGAGGCCGCCCGTAACGCGCTCGCCGGACAGCTGGCGCGGCTGCGCTCCGAGCTGGACGCGCCCGACGCTGCCAAACTCCGCGCCCGCCTGAATGAACTGCGCCAGCGTGACCGCGAACTGGAACGCGCCGGGCGTGAGCTGGTGCGCGGGCTGACCGCCGCGCAGGAGCGGCTGCGCTACGTGACCGAGCGTCTGCCCAGCCTGCTGACCGCTGCCGCCGACGCCAGAGCCGCGCTGGAAACGGCAGTCAATACCTTGCAGGCCGCCCGCGCTGCTCACCCATTGCTCTCGGAGGAAGCCGCGCCCGACCTGTCTGTCAGCGCCAGCGAGAGCGACGTGAAAGCCGCCGAGTACGCCCTGCACGACACTTTTGACCATGCCCGCCCGCAGCTGGAAGCGCCCGAAAGTTACCACCCGCACTTTGCCCCGGCTGGCCCGCGCTTTCACTTGCAGGGTGAGCAGGCCACGCCCGACGCGCTGCTGGCGCACCTGGAAGCCGAGCTGGACGCCGCCCGCCAGTTGCTCACCGACGAGGAAGCGCAGGTGTTCCACAACGAGCTTATTCGGGAACTGGTGGAGGAACTGGACAGCAAGCAGCGTCAGGCGCAGGCCTGGGTCAAAAACATCCGCCACACGCTGGAAGACCTGCACTTTCACGACGAGCGCCTCGACCTGCAAAGCCGCGTGCAGGCCGCTGAAAACAGCGAGGCCGGGGCGTTGTCGGCGCTGATTGACGCCCGGATTGACCCCGCCCATCAGCCCGAAAGCTGGTGGCAGGCGGTGCGCGACGAGGTGCGCGGTATCGTTCACACCCTCCAGGCGCGGCCCAACCCCGAGCAGTCCTTCGCGCAGTCGCTGGAGCGCACGCTGGACTACCGCGAGTGGCTGCACTTCACCTTTCTGAGCGTTACCCCCAGCGGCAAACGCGAAATCACTGACCGCACCTTCGCCCAGCGCAGCGGCGGCGAACGCAGCGCCGTGCTGTACACCTTTCTGTTCGCGGCACTGGCGGCCCGGTTCGACCAGCTGGGGCCGCGCACCCCGCGCCTGATTGGGCTAGACGAGGCCTTCGCGGGCATGGATTTGGCGAATATCGGGGCGCTGTACCGCATCATGGATGAGCTGAATCTGTCGTGGATTGCCACCAGCGAGCGCCGGATCGACCTCTCGCCGCAGCTGAGCGCCGCCGCGACCTACCAGCTGATTCGGGTGGCGACCCCGCAGGGCAGTAGCGTGGGCAGCCTGGCGTATGTCTGGGACGGCAAAACGGCGCACGAGGGGCGTAAGTTTGGACTGGAGGAATAGGGCAGTTTACATAAAAAGGTCACGCTTTTTGTGGCTTTGGTGCTGCTTTTGGTCAAGAAGCCGTTTGGGGTGCACTTCCACAAATGGCGTAAGTCTGCAAGCTGCTCCAGGGCTTGACCCCGGCGATAGCCCCGCGCTATCAATGGCCTGTGGGCATGAACGTCATCACGCTGGGGACACTCCTGGCGTTCATCGCCGCGCACCCTGACGCGGACGTGGCCCTCAGAAGCTGGCATCGGCGCGTGCGGAGCAACGACTACGGCAGTTTTGCTGACGTGAAAGCTGACTTTCCGAATGCCGACTGGGTGGGCGGCTTCATCGTCTTTGACATCATGGGCAACCGGTACCGCGTCATCGTTGACCCTGATTTCAGGTACAAGCAGTTTTACATCGTGTTTATCGGAACCCATAAGGAATACGACTCGTGGAGGCCACAATGACCAGCGCCAAGCAACTCACCCAACACTGGAACGCGCTGCAAGGCGTCGCGCCCGACCTGCTGCTGCCCATTACCGACGACGAGTCGCTGGCGCGAGTCACGCAGGCAGTGCGATGGCTGTCTAAGGAAATTCAGGCGCGGGGGAGCGGCCCTCACCCCCTAGACGACCTCGTGGAACTGGTGATGGCCCACATCACTGCCTACGAGACCGCCCATTTCCCTATCCCTGACCCCGATGGAGCCGACATGCTGGTCTTCATGCTGGAGCAGCGCGGCCTGTCGCAGCATGAACTGGCCCGCGCCACTGGCCTGCCGCAAAGCACCATTAGCAACCTGCTGCGGCGCAAGCGACCCTTCACCGTGGCCCATGCCCGCACCCTGGCGAAGTATTTCGGCGGCGACGTAGGCATGTGGCTCGGCGGCGAGTGAGCCTGGAACACCTCACCGCCCACGGCCTGCGCCCAGTGCTGGAAGCTGCGCTGGAACGCTATAAACGCACCGGCGAACTGGGCCGCAGCCGCCCCGACCTGTCCCCCACCGATTGGGAAGCCCTCTCGCGCCTGACCGGGGGAAGGGCTGGCCCGCCGCTGGATTTGGCCGTGTTGGACGAGGCCCTGCGCCGCAGCAGCCACGGCGTCAGCCTGCCTGAAGTCCTGACCGAACTGAACGGAGGCCCCATCCGCGTGCGGCGGCAGGAGCGCGAGGCTTTTGCTACCGCCTGGGCTGGCGTGCTGGAACAGGTGCCCGACACCGACTGGCGCGAGGTCTTGCACGATGGCGAGGGCGGCGCGAACCTGCTTCAGAAGGCCGTAAAAGGTGGGGCGGAGGTGGCTCCAACAGTACGAACCGTCGCCGCAGCCCTGGCCCTGGCCCGCGCCGAGACGCTCAGTTTTCCCGTGCTGGCCGCCAGAATCACCGGCAATGCTCATGCGCTGGACGATGACCAGTTGGGAGGCAAGGTCTTTCGCGCCGCCGCCGAACGGCTGGGCATCCCCCGGCCTGAGCGCGACGGCGTGAGCAGCGTGGCCCTGTGCGCCAACCTACGCGGCGCTGTCGGTAGGTCGTCTGGCTGGCTGACAGGCACGGCGGGGCATACCCTGGCGCTGCCTCTGCGCGAGGTGCAACAGTTAGAGGGACTGCACGCACCCCAAAACCGCGTCTGGGTACTGGAAAATCCCAGCGTCTTTGAAGCCCTGCACGCCGCCCACCCCCACGCTTCCCTGATTTGCACCAGCGGGCAGCCCGGCGCAGCCATTACCGAACTGCTGCGGCGCTTGCCCCCGTCCACCACGGCGTTTTTAAGCTGCGACCTGGACGTGGGCGGGTTGCGTATCGCCTCCTTTTTGCGGCGCAATATTACCCTCAACTGGCAGAGCTGGCGCATGGACGCTCAGGCTTATGCGCTGGCCTGCACGCGGGGAACGGTGGCGCTGAGCGGTTTAGTGGCAGGCTTTGCCGGCCTTTTCCCCGAACTTGTCGCGGCGATGGAGGCGGGCGGCGTGGGCGCACATCAGGAAAACCTGTTGCCTGAGTTGCTGGCCGATATTGACGGCTAGGCGCGGCTGTCCCGCATAGCCAATCCCCGCGTTTTGAGTTTGAAGGCCGTCACCCTAGCCTGTAAGCACTCTATGAAACCTCTAAACGACCTCCTCCAGACCACCGATTTCACCCGCCGTCACATTGGCCCCAGCGCCGCCGAGCAAGCCGAAATGCTCCAGGCCCTGGGCGTGTCCAGCCTGGAAGAACTCTCCAAAACCACCCTCCCCGACGCGATTCAGTTTAACGACGACCTGGCGACGGGCGACGCGGTGACCGAAGCGCAGGCGCTGGCCGACCTCAAGGCCATGGCCCAGAAAAACAAGGTGTTCCGCAGCTATATCGGCATGGGGTACTACGGCACCCACGTTCCGCCCGTGATTTTGCGGAACATGCTGGAAAACCCTGGCTGGTACACCGCCTACACCCCCTACCAGGCCGAGATTTCGCAGGGCCGCCTGGAAATGCTGCTCAACTTTCAGCAGATGGTGCAGGACATGACCGCCATGCCCGTCTCCAACGCTTCACTGCTGGACGAAGCCACCGCCGCCGCCGAAGCGATGACCCTCGCCAAACGCAGCGCCAAGAATAAGGGCAACGCCTTCCTGGTGGCCCCCGACGTGTTTCCCCAAACGCTAGACGTCATCAAAACCCGCGCCGAATACTTTGGCTTTGAAGTGCTGGTGCAGGAACTGGACGTGCTGAAGGAACGCGACGACATTTTTGGCGTATACCTGCAACAAATCGGCACCTACGGCAACCTGCACGACCTGGGGCCTGTGGTGGAGTGGGCGCACGCCAAAAACGCCGCTGTCATTGTGGGCGTTGACCTGCTGGCCTCCGCGCTGGTTAAGCCTGCGGGCGAGTTTGGCGTGGATATTGTCGTCGGCAGCGCCCAGCGCTTTGGCGTGCCTGTCGGGTTTGGCGGCCCCCACGCGGCGTTCCTGGCCTGCCAGAAGGGTTTTGAGCGTTCCATGCCTGGGCGCGTGATTGGCGTGAGCAAGGACAGCCGAGGCAACACGGCGCTCCGCATGGCGATGCAGACCCGCGAGCAGCACATCCGCCGCGAGAAGGCCACCTCCAACATCTGCACCGCGCAGGCACTGCTGGCAAACATGGCCGCCGCCTACGCCGTGTGGCACGGTCAAGAAGGCGTGCGAATCATTGCCGAGCGCGTACATAGGATGACGGGGACTCTGGCGAAGGCTTTGAAAGATAGCGCCGCCCAAAAAGACAGTCCCGTCTGGCATCTGGCTGAAGTTTCTTTCTTTGACACGATTAGCTTCAATGGCGACAAGAAAGCTATTCAGGCCCGTGCTGAAGCAAAAAGCATCAACTTTCACTACCACGCAGACGATTTCATCACCATCAGCCTGGATGAAACCGTCACCCTCCAAGACCTAGCCGACATCATTTACGTTGCCACGGGCAAGCCAGCCGATATGCAAAAGCTGGAAGCCGACGCCATTGACGGCATCCCCGCCCCCCTCAAGCGCACCTCCGACTTCCTCACGCACCCTGTATTCAACACCCACCATTCCGAGCACGCCATGCTGCGTTACCTCAAGCAACTGGAAAACCGCGACTACAGCCTGGTACACGGCATGATTCCGCTGGGCAGTTGCACCATGAAACTCAACGCCACCACTGAGATGATTCCTGTGACGTGGCCCGAATTTGGCAACATTCACCCCTTTGCCCCCGCCGACCAGACCGAAGGCTACGCCGAAATGCTGGCCGAGCTGGAGCGTTGGCTGGCCGACATCACGGGCTACGACGCAGTTTCTATGCAGCCCAACAGCGGCGCTCAGGGCGAATACGCGGGCCTGCTGGTCATTCGCAAGTATCACGAGGCACGCAATGAGTCTCACCGCAATATCTGCCTCATTCCCGCCTCCGCGCACGGCACCAACCCCGCCAGCGCCGCGATGATGGGCCTACAAGTGGTGGTGGTCAAGACCGACGAGAAGGGCAACATTGACTTTGAAGACCTGCAAGCCCAGGCCGAGAAGCACAGCTCCAACCTCGCCGCGCTGATGATTACCTACCCCTCTACCCACGGCGTGTACGAGGACAACGTGAAGGAAGTCTGCGACCTGATTCACGCGCACGGCGGTCAGGTCTACCTGGACGGCGCGAACATGAACGCGCAGGTGGGCCTCAGCAAGCCTGGGCTGATTGGCAGCGACGTGTCTCACCTCAACCTGCACAAGACCTTTGCCATCCCCCACGGTGGCGGCGGCCCTGGCATGGGGCCCATAGGTGTGAAGGCGCACCTGACCCCCTTCCTGCCCAATCATGCGGTACGCCCCACGTCGGACAGCAAAACGGGGGCCGTGAGCGCCGCGCCGTATGGCAGCGCCAGCATTTTGCCCATCAGCTACCTGTACATTAAGCTGTTGGGAGCCGTTGGCCTGCGCCAGAGCACCCAGGTGGCGCTGCTGAACGCCAACTACATCGCCAAAAAGCTGGAAGGGGCCTTCCCCGTGCTGTATACGGGCAAAGGCGGGCGCGTGGCCCACGAGTGCATTCTGGACATTCGCCCACTCAAGGCCGAGAGCGGCATCAGCGAAGAAGACATCGCCAAGCGCCTGATGGACTACGGCTTCCACGCCCCCACCATGAGCTTCCCCGTCCCCGGCACCTTGATGGTAGAACCCACCGAGTCCGAGCCAAAGGCCGAGCTAGACCGCTTTGTGGAGGCCATGCTGGACATTCGCCGCGAGATTCAGGAAGTGCAAGACGGCAAGGTCACTGCCGCCGACAGCCCGCTGAAGCACGCGCCGCACACCCTGCGCGACCTGATGGACAGCGAGTGGAGCCGCGCCTACAGCCGCGAAACGGGCGCATTCCCCTCAGCGCACCAGAAGGTCTGGAAGTACTGGCCCGCCGTGAACCGCGTGGACAACGTGTACGGCGACCGCAACTTTGTGTGTAGCTGCCCGCCGATTGAGGACTATATCGGGGCTTGACCCAACAATCTGATAAAGCTAGGATGTGAACATGTTTCAGAAATCTCTTATATCAGCTGTTTTTTTGTTGGGAGCAGCGCAAGCAGCAAACATGCCTGAATCCTATTGCCGCATGGAGCGTAGCTCTATAGAAAGTGAACAACGTCGCTTAGATTTTGAGGCCTCCTCCCTTAATAGCAAGATTACTTATTTAAACAGCTTAATCAGTCAAATTAATATGGCTAAAAGCAATTCATATTCCAGTGTGACATATACCAATAGCCTAATTGATACATATAATATGCAATTGGGCTTCTATAAGAGTGCATTGAGTAACTATGAATTCAGCCTTGACCGCCTTAACAGCCGTATACGCACATACAATTTTAATTGCGCCAACTAACTTTTCCACGCTCAAGCCCCCGCTTTGGCTCCCTTCTGGGGGCGGCGGGGGCTTGACGATGATGGGTGATAGAGGATGGATGATGGAAGTTCAGGCCAGACACCACAGAGGACATGCAGGCCGTCGGGCGCGAAGCGCACGGGCATAGGAACCGTTACCGGACAATCTGCACACGCGGCCCACCGGGAAGCGACAACGGGCCGGGCCAGTTACCGCAAAAGGCAACCACATGCACAGCGCAGCGTTGCTCCCCCCTGCCCAGCCGGGTAGGGGGGCTGGGGGGGTGGGGGAAAGTCTCAGCTCCAATTCCCACCAACCAACAAAAAAGCAGCCCCAGCCGAAGCCAGAGCTGCTCCCAAAACGCACTCAACCTTACAGAACCAGCGCCACCGTCTGCGCCGCGTCCCGCGCTTCGATGTTCAGCAGCCCCAGATTCATGGCGGCGGGGGTCACGACGGCGAGCACGCCCTTGCGCCCCGTGGCGTACACGAACACCTGCCCATCTGCGCCAGTCACACTCATCTCGGTCAATTCACCTGCGCCGAGGGTATCGTTGATGCGCTTGCCCAGGCCCAGCGCGGTCGCGGCCATCGCCGCCACGCGGTTGGCGTCGGTGTTGTCGCTGAAGCTCTGGGCGATCGGCAGACCGTCGATGGTGGCGACCAGAGCGCCGCGCAGCTCGGGCAGGCTGGTACGCAGGGTCTGGAGGGTGGCCTGTAGGGTTTCCTGCTTGCTGCCGCCGGTCATGCCGTTTCCTTGGCAAGCTGGGATTCCAGCAGGCGAATCAGCACGTTGCGGGCGCTAACGGCCTGGGTGGCCTGCAGGCCCATGACCTGACCGACCGGCAGGTCGAAGTAGGCGGCCACGTCCTGCGGTGCCCACACGTCCGGCAGGTCCTGGCGGGTCACGCCGACCACGAAGGGCACCGGGTTGCGGCTGGTAATGAATTCCAGAATGTGCCGGGCGTGCAGAAAGTCCTGTGGCTTGTTGCCCGCGACCAGCAGCACCAGCCCCAGGGCGCCTTCACACAGCACGTCCCACATGAAGTCGAAGCGGTCCTGGCCAGGCGTGCCGTACAGATGCAGCTCCTGGCCGTCGATATTCAGGGTGCCGAAATCGAAGGCCACAGTGGTGGTGGCTTTACCGATGTCCTCGGTGGCGTCGGCCTCGGTGCTGACGACCTCAGTTTCGGAAAGGGTCTGGACGAAGGTGGTCTTGCCTGCCCCCACGGGGCCGGAAATAACGAGTTTCAGGGGTGCGTTCATACAGCATTGCCTCCGGTCAGGCGGCGCAGGGCATTGAGAAGT
This sequence comes from Deinococcus sp., assembly GCA_018260275.1. Taxonomy (GTDB): domain Bacteria; phylum Deinococcota; class Deinococci; order Deinococcales; family Deinococcaceae; genus Deinococcus. The sequence continues at coordinate 2,275 of JAGLBK010000094.1, read as the reverse complement.
CGGCGGACAGGGCCAGCCTGTTGCTGGGGCTGCTGTACCGGAATCGGCTGGCTGGTCCCGGGCATGGCGCTGGCCGGGGAAGGAGCGGGCGTACCGTGCGGGTCATGAAAGGCCCCGGCGGCGCGTTGTGGCGTGACCAGTCCGGCGGCGCGGAGGCGGTACAGGGTCACCCGCGCCTCATGTTCGCTGATGTGCAACTGGCGCGACAAGTCAATGGCCGAGGCCCCTTGCCGAATCAGGGGAGATACCGAAGACCAGCTGTTTTGCAAGGCGGGCGGCACCTGCACCTGCGAGGCGTTGGTTTGCCACTCGAAGCGCGTTTCCTGGTGCGGTAACTGCTGATCCGGGATCTTCGCCGTACTGATAACGTCCCGAATCAGGTCGTCAAGCGGGAATGAAACCTGCTGCGTGATCTCCCCGACCTCGAAGCTGTATTCGCCCGAAGCGGCGCTGGTCAGGGTGCTGATCGTGTCGCGGATTCGCAGGGGTTCGCTCACCGGAAAACCGTCGATGAACAGGGCGTTCAGCGTACCGTCTTTCAGGTGCATTTCCACGCTGCGTCCGGCCAGCGCGGTGCGCATGAACAGAACGCCGGTGTGGCGCTGAAGCACTTTGATAATGTCGTTAAAAGCGTGGTACTCGAAGTCGCCGTAAATAGCCAAGGTCTCATCCGCCTTTCCATGTAGAGGTCAAAATGTCGGTCATCGGAGGGTTCAAGGCAGAACTCTTCGCTTGCGTTCGCCCAGAACTTTAAGCTGCGGTCCATTACAATTCTCTCACTCTAAGCATTTTGAATAAAGGTGGGGTGTTTTTTACCATCTTTATTCCGAGTGGAACGAGTGAAAAAGAGAGCAGGACGGACTTGTAAAGCTGCGAAGCAGAGAATGGAGTGGACGGCGGTGCCTTCCCGACGTGCGCGTAATTCGGAGAACTGCTCTAAATCTTAACTGCATCTGGCGGCCCGGTGCGTGCAGCGTGCGGGTGTTCAGCTGGCTCATGGGCAACTTGCTAGACTGCCAGACAATATGGATGCAAAAGTCATTGTGGTGACATCGGGAAAAGGTGGGGTCGGTAAAACGACGACCACGGCGAATATTGGCGCGGCACTGGCAAAACTGGGCGAAAAGGTCGTCGTGATCGATGTGGACGTAGGTCTGCGTAACCTCGACGTGGTCATGGGCCTCGAATCGCGTGTGGTGTTCGACCTCGTGGACGTGCTGGAAGGCAAATGCCGCATGAGTCAGGCCCTCATCCGTGATAAGCGCGTCGAGAACCTGTACCTGTTGCCTGCCTCGCAGACCCGCGACAAGGACGCGCTGGACCCCGAAGTCTTCAAGACAGTGGTGCAGGGCCTCCTCGACGAGGAAAAGTTCGACCGCATCCTGATCGATTCGCCCGCCGGAATCGAAGCGGGGTTCCGGACCGCCGCTGCCCCCGCCAAGGGCGCCCTGGTGGTCGTGAACCCCGAAGTGTCCAGCGTGCGCGACGCCGACCGGATCATCGGGCTGCTCGAAGCCGGGCAGGTCAGTGAAATCCGGCTGGTCATCAACCGCCTGCGCCCCAAGATGGTCGCCAGCGGCAACATGCTCAGCGAGGGCGACATGCTCGATATCCTGGGCGTCAAACCTATCGGGATCGTTCCCGAGGACGAGGGTATCATCGTCTCGACCAACGTCGGTGAACCTGCCGTGCTGGGCACCACCCAGGCCGGGCTGGCTTTCATGGCGACCGCGCGGCGCATCCGGGGTGAAGAAGTGCCCTACCCTAAATATGAAGAAGACAAGGGCTTCTGGGCAGCCCTCAAACGTATGTTCGGGGGAGGCTGAAGATGTTCTCCTGGCTTAAGCGCGGGCGTACCAAAGAAACGCTCAAAGACCGCCTGGAACTGGTGCTGGCCTATGACCGCGCCAAGATTCCCCCCGGTAAGGTCGAGGCCCTGCGCAACGACCTGCTGGAAGTGGTGCAGCGTTATTTTCCCTCGACCAACAGCAAGATCGAAATCGAGCAGGACGGCGAAAGCGTGGTGCTGACCGCCAGTATCGCCATCGACGAGCCGCCTAAAAAGCGCTGAGTTTTCTCTTTGAACAGTGGGGTGGGCCACCGAAATCTGGTGGCCCACCCCGCTTCAGCTCGGTTTCGTCCGTCACCCCAGCAGGCCGATGTTCCGGGCGCGGCTGACGGCCTCGGTGCGGTCACGCGCCTCCAGTTTGGCGTACAGGCGGGCCAGATGGTCCTTGATGGTATCGGGGCTGACCCCCAGGTTGCGGGCGATTTC
>JAGLBK010000093.1 GCA_018260275.1 Deinococcus sp. | reverse complement strand
CCCCGGCGGTGCCGACCCCGCCGCCACTGGTCGGGCAGGACGAGGTCAAGATCGGTGAGGGCGACGTGCTGCTGCGCCGCGCCGTGCTGCGAATCACCGCGCCGTTCAGTCTGCTGGGCGCACCGACGGTGGCCTTCCCGACCAGCACGCCGTATGTCGGGGTCCAGCTGGTCGCGCCACATGGGGCCGACGACCGCCTGCTGAGGCTGGCGCTTTCGCTGGAGCAGGAAAGCTGAGATAGCCGCCACTACGCCTTGCTAACGTATCGCACGCTTTTGCGTCATTGCTACAATCCGTTTCCAGGCGCGGGGCCTTTCGTGAAGGTTCCTGGCATCCCCGGCTGGCCGCGCTGTGCGACGATAAAGGGCGTGAATTCGCTTGTTCTGCGTACCGCCCTGCTGACGGGACTGCTCATCGGAGCCGTCAATATCGGCTTTTCGGGCTGGCAATACGGCTTCGGCCATCTACCCGTCTGGTTTTACCTGTCGCAACTGCTTCTGCTTCCGGCCATGCTCATTCCCATGCAGGTCTTTCCGCAGGCCGCCGCAACCAGAAACTATGTGCAGCGGGCCGCGCTCTACACCCTCGGCTGGGCGGTGCCCTACGCGGTGTACCGGTTTTCGGGCGACGCACTGAGCCTCAGCTTCGACCCGGTCAGCTCACTGACGACGTACCTCGTCACGGTCATCGTCTTCGGACTGATTTTTGCTGCGATCCGGGCGCCCAAAACCCCGAAATGAGGGAGCAACAGTTGCTGGGCCTCCTTGGCGGCATGAGCTGGACGAGCACGGCGGAGTACTACCGCCTGCTGAACACCCTGTATGCCGAGCGCTGGGGCGGGCTGCATTCCGCGCCGCTGCTGCTGCATTCGGTGGACTTTGCCGAAATTGCCGCCATGCAGCAGGCGGGCGACTGGAACGGCGCGGGCCAGCTCCTCGCGGAGGCCGCACGCGGGCTTGAACAGGCGGGCGCAGGGGCTCTCTTGCTGGCGACCAATACTATGCACAGGGTCGCCGGGCAGATCGAGCAGGCCGTGAATATTCCGCTGCTGCACATCGTGGACGGCACGGCGCAGGCGATCCAGGCCGCCGGAATAGACCGGGTCGGGCTGGTCGCCACCGCCTTTACGATGGAGCAGGAGTTCTACACCGGGCGGCTGCGCGACAAATTCGGCATTGAGGTGCTGGTGCCTGGCGACGAGGACCGACCAGAAGTTCACCGGATCATCTACGACGAGCTGTGCCGCAACGACGTTCGCCCCGAATCACGCGAAGTTTACCGGGAGATACTGGCAAAACTGGTGGCGCGTGGCGCTCAGGGCATCATTCTCGGCTGCACCGAAATCACTTTGCTGGTCGGCCCGGAGGACACCACGGTGCCAGTGTTCGATACGACCCGGCTGCACGCTCAGGCGGCCACCGACTGGTTGCTGGGCGATACAACCACTTAAAACAGACGCCCCTCGTCCCTGGGCTCAGGGGCCTTGACCGGCACGCCACGCGCATTGAGGGCCTCGCGCAACACGGGAATGTTCCTGAGGGCATGTCCCTTGGTGGTGTTCTGAAAAAACACGTACAGCTCGCTCAGATCGTCGTTGACCAGGGCAATTTTTTCGGCCCACTCGTCCATCTCAGCGCGGTTGTACAGGTAGTCGTGGCGCTCGGCGGCGCTCTGGCCTTCCCACCAGCTGCCCTTGTTGCGCCCGTGCAGGCGCAGGTAGCCCACGTCACTGGTCACATGCACCTGCGGCTCGGGCATCCCGCCCAGCGGCGGATAATCGGGGCTGACCCAGATGACGCCCAGTTCGCTCATCCCTTCACGGACCTCCGGCTTGTCCCAGCTGGCGTGGCGCAGTTCGACGGCCAGTTCATGCCCGGTAAAGCGTTCGGTCAGCATGCCCAGATATCTGCGGTTTTCCGGCGTGCGGTGAAACGAAAAGGGAAACTGCGCCAGATAAGGCCCCATTACGCCCACGTCGCGCAATGGCTCGGGGCTTTGCAGCATGCGGTCAAAGTCGGTGTCGGTGGGGGCGCGGTCATGCGTGAAGACCTTGTTCAGCTTCACCGTAAAGCGCGTGTGGCCGCCGCTTTTGCGGGCCATACCCTCGAAGGCCTTGAGGCCCGGAATGGCATAGAACGAACTGTTCAGTTCCACGGCATCGAAGTGGCCGGAATAGGTCGCCAGGTAGTCGTCTTTGCGGACTCCCTCATAGATCAGGCCCGGGGCCGTCCAGTCGTCGTTGCTGTAGCCGCCACAGCCGATATAAACGCGCATGGTCTACAGCCTAACGCGGCCAGCCCGCCCGGAACTGCGACCTGGAGCCTGAATGAAGTTCAGGGCAGGCGGGGCGGGCGGTTGAGGTTCATCCAGAAGGCGCGAATGGTGTTCATCGCCTCCCGGAACTGCCCGAAGTCCAGCGGCTTGACCACGTACCCGCTGGCACCGTGGGCATACGAATCGCGGATGTCGCGGTCCTCCCCACTGGTCGTGAGCATGACCACCGGAATCTCGCGCAGTTGTTCCTCGGCACGAATCCGGTCCAGCACCGCCAGGCCGTCCATCTGCGGCATGTTCAGGTCCAGCAGAATCAGGTCGGGAAGCGGCAGCGACCGGTCGAGCAGCAGCCGCAGCGCCTCATGGCCGCTCTGGGCCACCGTAATCTCCTGACTGAACGAACTGTCTTCAGACTCCAGCACGTTCAGCGCCAGTTCCAGATCGTTCGGATTGTCGTCAATCAGTAGTATTCTTCGTCGCACACTCTGTCCTTTTGCTGTCCTTGCGAGCCGGGCCACCCTGGCAGGCCACATGAGAAGTTCTACGTCCAGGCCACAGTATATGAAAACTTTACCAAGACTGGATGAAAGGGTGATCATAGTTCCGTTTGCCTTCCCCGGACAATGGCTGCACAGCCCGCCTGGCAACCGCATCGCACCCGATTACCGCAACGAGTAGACTACGCGGCGTGTTAGCCAAGCGCATCATTCCGTGTCTCGACGTACAAAATGGGCGAGTGGTCAAGAACGTCCGGTTCTTCGAAAACCACCGTGACGCGGGCGACCCGCTGGTGCTCGCGCAGCTGTACGAGGCGCAGCAGGCCGACGAACTGGTGTTCTACGACATCACCGCCACGCACGAGGGCCGCAGCCTGATGCTCGACGTGGCCGCCCGCGTCGCCGAGCAGGTCATGATGCCGCTGACCATCGGCGGCGGCGTCAACCAGCTTGCCGACTTCCGGGAACTGCTGCTGGCAGGGGCCGACAAGATCAGCGTGAACAGCGGCGCCGTCCGGCGACCCGAACTGATCCGGGAAGCCAGCGACCACCACGGCGCCCAGTGTGTGATGCTCAGCATCGACGCCAAACGCCGCCCGGACGGGGCAGGCTGGACGGTGCACCTCTCGGGGGGGCGCGTGGACACGGGCCGCGACCTGATCGAGTGGGCGCAGCAGGGGCAGGCCCTCGGCGCGGGCGAAATCTGCCTGAACATCATGGACGCCGACGGCACGCGGGCCGGATTCGACCTTGAGGCGACCCGCGCGGTGGCCCAGGCCGTGGATATTCCCGTGATCGCTTCGGGCGGCGCGGGCAAACTGGAGGACTTCCGCGACGTGTTGCTGGACGGCGAGCAGGGCGGGAACGCCGACGCCGCGCTGGCCGCCAGCGTCTTTCACTTCGGCGAACTGACCGTGCCACAGGTCAAGGCCTATCTGGCAGGCGAGGGGCTGGCCGTGCGCCCCGAGTGGACAGGCGTGGGTGGTGAGTAGCCGACCCGGACCTGCTGGACACCGAATGCCCGAGAACCGGGCCACCACGCTACCGATGTTTTTCCACTCACCACTTCCTACTCACCACTCACCGGAGCCCGCATGTCTGACCTTTCCCAGCTTAAATTCGATTCCAATGGCCTGATTCCCGTCGTGACCCAGGACGCCCGCAGCGGCGCGGTGCTCATGCAGGCGTATGCCGACCTGGACGCCGTCAAACGCACCCTGGACACCCGCGAAGCCACCTACTACAGCCGCTCGCGCCAGGAACAGTGGGTCAAGGGCGCGACCAGCGGTCACACGCAGAAAGTCGTGAGCGTTCTGGCCGACTGCGACGGCGACAGCCTGCTGTACCGCGTCGAGCAGACTGGCCCGGCCTGCCACACCGGGGCCTACTCGTGTTTTTTTACCCCGCTGCTGGGAGAGCAGGCCGGACAGACCCCGGAAACCACGCTGGACAGCACGCTGGAGCGCGTCTACGCCACCATCACCGAGCGGCTGGCGACGCTGCCGGAGAACAGTTACGTGGCCCGCCTGCACGCCGGGGGCCTGGACCGCGTGCTGAAAAAGATCAGCGAGGAATCCGGGGAAGTACTGCTGGCCGCTAAAAACCAGGACCGCGCCGAACTGGCGACCGAAGTGGCCGACCTGCTATTTCATACCCTGTTCGCCATGGCCGAAGTCGGCGTCTCCCCCGCCGAGGTCGCGGCTGTCCTCCAGGGACGTGAAGGCAAAACGGGTCTCAAGGGGCCTAAAGAAATTGGCTGAAGATGTCGCCATCCGGGGAAATCGGCCGCCTTGAGACGCTGACGCCTGAAGCGGAGGCTCTGCTGAGCCGCGCCATGTATACCCTACCCGGAACGCATCCGGCAAACGCTGGAGCACTACCACCGCGATTCGGAGCGCTGGGCTTACGGCCTGTACGTCTCAGGTCGCCTGGTCTGCGCGGCGGGGGTCCGGCTGGAGGGTCGCCAGGGCGAACTGCTCCACATCGGTACTGCACCGGACCTCGGCGGGCAGGGCTACGGCAGCGAGCTGATCCACGGCCTGATGCACCAGCTTGAGCTGGAGCGCCTGGAAGCCCAGACCGACGACCAGGCCGCCGGGTTCTACCGCAAAATCGGCTTCACGGTAGAGCCCACCGAGTCCAGCTGGGGCAGGCGTTATCTGTGCTGGCTCAACCACTCCACGATCCACCCGGCCACCTGATCGCTCTTGGCCGTCAGGACATCGAGGTGGGCCGCGCCGGGCAACGAACGGAAGGTCAGGTCCCCCGGACGCGCCGCCACATAGGTTTTGAAATCCCTCTCGCGCGCCACGCCCGACCCCGCCGCGATGCCCAGCACCGGCAGATTGACCTCACGGTTATGAATCACGGGCAGGTCTTTCTGGAACGCCGTGCCGGTGGTGTCTATCCCCGCCGCCGCCACATCGAGCACCAACCGCATGGGAAAGTACCATTCGCTGCCGTCGCCAAGGGAATTGGAAAAGCCAGTCAGGAACGTCTGCGAGGCCGTGATGCCCTCGGGGTCGTCCTGCCAGCCGATCAGCACGCGGGGGTCCCTGGGTCCGGTAATCCGCAGCCCCCCGTCACTGCCCAGCAGACGCGGCAGCAGGCGGCCCGCCTCGTTGACGTTGGTGGCACGCCCGGAATTCAGCGCCAGGAAAGGCACCAGCGAGTAACGGGCGTCCATCTTGATCATGGCAGCGGCTTGGTTGGTCATGGGCCACTTTGCCAGGCTGCTCTGGGGGGCCTGGGCCGTGGGCGCATGGACTGCCAGCCGCGCCTGCGCCATTCCCTGGCTGACCAGACGGGGGCCAAAGTACACCGTATTGACATAGGGGTAATCTTCCAGACCACTCAAGCCGGGCAGATTACCGAACTCGTTGGCGGTCCCGGTGTCCTGATACTCCTTCCAAGTCACGGGCCTGCTGCTGAGAAGCCCCGGATAGCCGTCGAGCAGGACCAGGCCGCGCACGTCCTTGTAGCCGGGCTGCCCCGCGAAGTCATAGGCCGCGTACAGGCCGGTAAGCACCCCGCCCAGCGAATGCCCGCCGATGTACACGTTCGGCGTCAGCTTATGGGCGTCCTGCACGGCCACGCGCCAGTCTTTGAGGGTGGTGTCCAGGCCCCAGGCGGTCATATAGCTCACCTCGGTAATGGGCGCCGGAGCAAGCCACCATCCCGCACGATTCTGGCCAGTTCGGCGTCACTGGCGTTCTCCAGCTGATCCCGCTGTTCCAGCAGATTGGCGCGGCGGTCTACAGCCCACACCGCCAGCCCAGGGTCAAGCACCACCAGTTGCCGGGCCAGACGGTCAAAATCTCCGGCGCCGCCCAGATACCCCGGCATCAGCAGCAGCACACGCTGCGGTTTTGCCGGGCCGTAGCGGACGGTAATACTGGCATTCAGTTCCTTTGGCGTTCCCGGAACCACCACGCCGGGCTGAATGACTTTGTGTAAGGGCACAGCCTGCAACTGCTGTTCAGTGGGAGCAGCAATAGCCGTAGAAAAAGCCAGGGCGGAAAAAAGCACGCAGGAGAGAAGACCGGTACGGGAACGCAAATTCATCAGCGTATGTTGCGCCTGTAAGGTCGAGCTGTCTATAAGGGAAAGAAGGATTGGCTGCTTCCGAGTGTCTGCCCTGGTCGCTTACCCTGGATGTGAGCCGTATATACGGACTGCCGTCCAATTCCCCCATATCCGGAACAGTACCGGATACGGGTCCATTTCCCGAAATCCGTAGTTTTTCCCACTCCTTGTCTTGGTCAAAACAGCACCCATAAAGGGGCCTGCCCACTTCTTGACCAGAACAGCACCCTTGAAGGGGCTTGGTCACACCCATGAAGGGGCCTCTCCAGTCGGATTTAATCCCACATTGGGGGATTCAATCGGTATCAGTCCTGGCGCAGCTCGTGAAAGCGCTCCGCCAGCGCCTGCCACGGCCCCAGCTGAAAGTAGTTATGCCCCAGTGGACTAGTCGAGGGCAGCACCCAGACCTCCGCCCCCTCGATTGTGTGCGTCTGCTGACCGTAAGGCAGTTTGCCGGTGCCGAGGCCCAGCGTTTCGGACGCGCCGCGTTTGCTGGTAAAGGCGATCAGCTGGGGCCGGAACCGCCGCACCTTTTCGCGCAGTTCCTCCGGTGCCCAGGCATCGCCCGGCAGCGCCGCGTCTACTCCGCTGTGCCGCTTGGCAACGTCGGTCAGGCCAATGCCATAGCCGGGCAGCAGCGGGTACTCGCCCGGCTCCAGTTGCCGGGGGGTCAGACCGACCTCGTGCAGCGTGCGCCAGAATTTGTTCTGCGGATTGGCGTAATAGGCCCGCCGCGCGGCGCTGATCTTGCTGGGGGCGGTACCGACCAGCACCAGCGTCAGCCCCGGCGCAAGCACGTCCGGCACCAGGTATTCACCGCCGCCAGTCAGGTCGGGAGCAGGGAGATTCCGTGCAGGATCAGGCTCAGTCATCGTCGTACCGCTGCCCGGCAAAGGGGTCGCCGCGCATGTGATAACCGTTTTTTTCCCAGAAGCCGGGGCGGTCGCTGTCCATGAACTCCAGTTCGGTCAGCCACTTGGCCGACTTCCAGAAATACAGGTGCGGCACGACCAGCCGCAGCGGGCCGCCGTGCTCGGCTTCCAGTGGCTGGCCATTATAGGTGTGGGCCAGCAGGTTTTCAGGGCGCACGAAGTCTTCCAGGCTCAGGTTGGTCGTGTAACCGCCGACACTGCGCTGCATGACGTGGCTGGCTCCGGGCCGCAGCTGTACCTGCTGCATCAGGTCGGTCACGCGCACACCGGTCCAGAGCATGTCCAGCTTGGTCCAGTGGGTCACGCAGTGGATGTCGTGGGTCAGGGTGGCTTGCGGCAGCGCCAGCAGGTCGGCCCAGGTGAACTGGCGCGGCTCGGCCAGGCCGGTGATTTTCACGACCACCTCCTGCGGCGAGTAGTGCTGCGTGGGACCATAGGTCAGAACCGGAAACCGCGCCGCGAGCGTCTGCCCCGGCGGAACGCGCCCGCCCAGATCGTCGTGCGGTTTCTTGAAAAACTTACCGAGCATACCCGTATTGGACACGTTACGCCGCCCGGCTGCGCGGCATATGAAGAATTGCTGTAGACCCTGCCCTGGCCGGGCTGACGCCAGCTTGACCGCGGCAGTCAGAATTGAGACAGGGCATTTGGTGTAATCTCTACACCAAGACCGGGGTCTATCCTTCTCCCCCAGTCCACGCCTACCCCGGCCTTCACCCGCACAGCTTTTTTGTGTAAGGAGTTAAGCCGCATGTACGCCGAAGCACAAGCCAAACAGGAAGTAGAACGCGCCCGACTGCTGGGCGATGTCCGTGACATTCTCGCCCTGCTGCGCCGCCAGCCCAACGAACTGATTCCCTTCGACTGGGTTCGCCACCTGGCTCCGTCGGGCGAGCATCAACTGGGCCTGCAGACCATCGAGGTCGATCACATCATCGGCAGCGTGGACCGTTACCGTGAATTCGACCGCCACTATCTGCCCAAGGAAAAACACCTCGACGAGCGCTGGGTCGGTGTGCGCTCGGCGCAGCTCAAGGGCAAGGAATTGCCGCCCATTCAGGTGTACAAGGTCGGCGACCTGTATTTCGTCAAGGACGGCAACCACCGCGTATCGGTAGCGCGGCGTCAGGGCCAGAAATACATCGACGCCGACGTGATCGAACTGAACGTGACCGTGCCCCTGGGCGAAGACGACACCCTCAAGGACGTGATCATCAAAGGTGAGTACGCCCAGTTTCTGAGGGCCACGCAGCTGGACAAGGTGGTGCCCGGACACCGCCCGATCATGTTCACGACGGCGGGGCGCTACGAAAAGCTGCTGGAACACATCCGCACGCGCCAGTACTTTCTGGATGAAAAGCGCCTCAGGGAAGGTCTGCCCCCCGTGACCTGGGAAGAAGCAGTCAAGAGCTGGTATGAGCGGCTGTACCTCCGCATCGTCGAGAACCTGGAGCAGCATCACGTCATGTTCCGCTTTCCGGGCCGCACCGAGGCCGACCTGTACCTGTGGACCATGGATCACCGCTACTTCCTGACCGAAAAATACGGGCACGACGTGGGCAGTGAGGAAGCCACCAGGGATTTCAGCGACCACCACGCGCCGCCGCTCTACAAACGCCTGGGCCAGCGCGTTCAGCTGCTCATCAAGGGCGAGCTCGACCCGGCCATGTGAGGGCCGGGGGCCACCCGGTCTTCAGCCGAGACGGCACAAGCAAGCTCCTGACTATGTCGCAGGAGCTTGTTGTCTGCCCGGTTGACACATTTCAGGGCCTCGTACGGATTTCATCCCTCAATAGTAGGGGATTCAATCGGAATCGGTAGCAGGCAATAGTTCGGACCGTTTCAAAATCTTCTTCTGCAAAGTGCGACCACCACGAAGTTTGTAGCTCCTCCCCACCTGCCGGGGACTCGTTAGAGCTGCTTGCAGAGGCTGGGACTCGCAGAGCGCGAAGCGAGGGGGGTAACGCAGATTGCGTGTCAAACGGCTTATTTCAGATTTCCCTACCCTGAGTTATGAAACTGTCCGAACTATTCATCAGGACAGATCGCTGACCAGATAGACGCGGTCTTTCCCGCTGCCCTTGGCGATATACATCGCGGCGTCGGCCCGTTGCAACAGGCTATCGGCCTCGAACTCTCCGGGCCGGGCCAGCGCCACCCCGACAGACGCCGAAATATGGACCTGATCGGCAAAGGTAGGCGTAAACGTGGTGCGGAGGGCCAGGGCCAGCGCCTCAGCCAACGCCAGGGCCTCGGCCTGCCCGCCACAGTCCGGAAAAACCACCGTAAATTCGTCACCACCAATGCGAAACGCGGTGGCGCGGGGGGCAACACTACCCTGAAGGCGCTGGGCCACCTGCCTGAGCAACTGATCGCCACTCTCGTGCCCGAAGCGGTCATTCACGGCCTTGAAGCCGTCGAGATCCACAAAAAATAGCGCCAGCAGCCCGTCCTGCGCCGTGTCGATCGCTTCCTGAAGGGAGAGGTAGAACGCGGAGCGGTTGCCCAGTCCGGTCAACGGATCGGTGAAGGCGAGCTGGGCCAGTTCATTGCGGTGGGCTTCGAGTTCCCAGGTCTGCTGCTGCAAAGAGTGTTGCAGACGCTGATTTTCGAGCAGGGTCAGGGCCTGCAAGACGATCATCAGCACGAAGGTCAGGACTGAAAACCAGATGACGCCGCGCTGCCTGAGCGAATTGTCGAGCGTCTGACTGACCAGCAGCGCCACCGAAATGCTCACGGCGACGTAGGGCAAAGCCAGCAGCCACCGCCCGGACTGCTCAGACGTGGGCGTTTCATTGGCCTGGTCAGCAACCACCGTGAAGATGCCACTGAGCTGGGCCGACAGTCCCAGTGGCCAGAGTGAATCCAGCAGACTGCCGGGCACATACTGGCCCTGAAGATTGAGGGCGTAATAATAGAAATCAGCAATGATAAAGGTAAGCAGCCCGGAAAACAGCAGGCCCGACGCGCGGCTCAGACGCCCCCAGAGCGGAGTCATCAGGGCCAGAAACAGCAGGAAAGCATGTATCCGGCATTGACGGCCTTGAACTGTAGGG
>JAGLBK010000092.1 GCA_018260275.1 Deinococcus sp. | reverse complement strand
ACATCAATTTTTAGCTGTCGTGCACGTCGTTTGTATCGTTCTATGGCTCTAGTATTTCAGCCGGACACACCCTAGCCGAATACCTCGTCGCGCAGGCCATCGGCGGCACGCACAAATCTCGCGTGGAATGGGACGCCTATGACTTAGAGACGGCAAGTGGCCTCAAAATTGAGGTGAAGTCATCGGCTTACCTGCAAACGTGGGAGCAAAGAACTCCTACCTCACCAAGCTTTAGCATTGGTGTCAAACGTGACTGGGACGCAAAAACGGGCGGATGGGCAACGGAAGCGGGCCGCGCCGCCGACATCTACGTCTTCTGCGTCTTTGCCGAGCAGGACAGGGCCAAAGCCGACCCACTGGACACGGGGCAATGGTTCTTCCTGCTCTGCCCGACGCCACTGCTGGACGCCCATTTCCCCACACAAAAGTCGGCGCGGCTCTCGGGGCTGGAAGGCTTGGGCTTGCGGCGGCTGACGTTTGACGAGTTGGCGGGCGAAATAAAAGCGGCCGGCCTCCGCAAAAGCTGACCGTCAGAGGGCGCAAGCGTTTAGGCTGCCCCGACCTTCTCCGCAATAATCCCCTCAATGTACTTGACCACGCTCTGAAGCGGCACGCGGGCCAGCACATCTTCCAGGAAAGCCGTGACCAGCATCTTCTCGGCCTGCTCCCGACTGATGCCGCGTGAGCGCAGGAAAAACAGCGCTTCCTGGTCGACGGGGCCAGTGGTGGAGCCGTGGGAGCAACGCACGTCGTTGGCGTTGATTTCCAGCTGTGGCACGCTGAAATTCCGCGCTTCGCTGCTCAGCATCAGGGTGCGGTGCTTCTGGTAGGCGTCGGTTTTCTGGGCGTTGAGGTCTACCTTAATCATGCCGCTGAACACGCCCACACTGGTGTCGCTGTTCACGCCTTTGTACAGCAGGTCACTGTGAGCGTTGGCCGCCGCGTGGTGCTGGAGGGTGTAGTGGTCAAAGTGCTGGTCTGCGCTGGCAAAGTACAGCGCCAGCATCTCGGAATCCGAACCCTGGCCGCGCAGGTAGCTCTGCATCTCGGTGCGCGAGAGGGTGCCGCCCATCGTCACCACCAGGCTGTTCAGCGTGCCGTCGCGCTCCACGTCGCCGCGTTGGCGCTGAATGTGGGTCACTCCCTTGCCCCAGTTCTGAATGGAGACGTAGCGCAAGCGCGCGCCCGCCTTGACCACCAGCTCCACCGCGCCGATGGCGTAGGTGTTGGGCAGTTCTTCGCTGTCTTGTTCGTCAATAAAGGTCACCTGGGCGTTGTCCTCGCAGACCACCAGCGTGCGGGTGGCGGTGTAGGTTCCGGCCTCGCTCATCACGCGGAAGCTGCCGAGGGGCAATTCCACTTCCACACCGCGCGGCACATACACGAATGCGCCATTCGTCCACAGGGCCGCTGCCAGCGCAGAAAACTTGCCTTCGCTGGGGTCGGGCGACTTGCTGGGGGTGGTGCCGGGGGCGGCGATGGTGGTGTCGTCGGGGACTTCGGCAGGAACCACCGAGTAGAGGTACTGCTGCACCTTGTCGGCGTGCTGCTCCACCGCCGTCTTGAGGTCGGTGAAAATCACGCCTTTGGCGGTCAGTTCGGCGGGCAATTCGGTGCGGTAAACCACGTCGGGACCGTCCAGCACTAGGAACGCGCCCACGTCGGTGCTGCTCAGGCGCTTCTGGACGCTGGCGGGGAGTTTGGTGGTGTCAGTGACGGCTTCGCGCTTGGGGTGAGGTCGCAGGGTATCGAAGTCCACGTCTACGCGGGTGTACTTCCAGGCTTCGACGCCCTCAGTGGGTACATCGAGCGAGGTGAACAGATCCAGCCCTTGCTGACGCTTGGCGGTGAGCCACTGGGGGCCGCTTTGTTGGGTAAGTTGCTCAGTGAATTTGGTCATGGTTGCTCCTTGTAAAAGGACTCGACCTCAATCTGCACGCCAAACGGCGCATTGAAATAGAAGGTGAGTCGTCCGTGGTTCTCGGCGGGCGGGGCAATTTCAAAACCTGCGCTCGTCAGTTCGGCATAAATGGCCCGCACCTGCTCGGGCGTGTCTTGCAAAAAGCCGATGTGGAAGACTTTGGGGTACTGCGGCTCCTTCACGCGGAACACTGAAATCAGTGCGCCAGCGTCGTCGCGCAGGAAGGCCATGTGTTCATTGATGGGCATGCCTTCGCCAGCAGAACGCAGGCCAAAAAACCGCCCGAAGATGTCCACTGCCTGCTTCACGTCACTGACGCCCAGATTGATGTGATTGAGTTTCATTTGAAATGCCCCATAGGAATTGAGGTGAGTCTGATGAACAGGGTGAATCCATCCATGTCAGTCTCATCTGCCGCCTGAAATCCGCTGCGGCTAAAGCATTTCTGACTGGCGACATTCTCGCGGTGAATGCTCGCCTCTAGCCTTTCGCCGGGGCGCTGCGCCGCGAAAGCCTCCAGCACACGCGGCCCGAGGCCCTGCCCACGCTGATCCGGGTGAACGGCCAGTAGGAGCGAAATGGCCCCGTTTTCCTGCCGCTGCTCCATCAGCAGGGCCACGGGTTGCCCCGTCTCGTTCGCCAGCAGAATCCGGTCATGCTCAAGGCCGTAGGCGACAGCGTCGGCGTCCATGTCAATCCACTGCCCTGCCTCTGTCAACCAGTGCTGGTAAGGTCGGATGCTTTCGGTGTTCAGGGCCGTGAACGTCAACATGTTTTACCTCTGCCCCAGCCACAGCAAAAGCAGGCCCAGGCCAGCGGGAATAGTCTGGAAGAAGTGAATACGCGGATTTTTGGTACTGACCGCCCCAACCACGCCTGCCACCAGCACGCACAGCAGAAAAAACGCCTTCACGGCAAACTGGTCAGTCGCCAGCCCCCACACCAGACCCGCCGCCAGGAAGCCGTTGTAAAGGCCCTGGTTGGCCGCCATGCTTTTGCTCTGCGCGGCAAATTCGGGCGTGGTGCCAAAGGCTTTCATGGTGCGCGGGCTATCCCACTGAAACATCTCCAAGTAGAGAATGTAAAAGTGCGTGAGGGCGACTAAGGCGGCGATGATGTTGGCGAGTGTGTGCATGTGGGATTACCTTGAGGGCTTTGGCTTTAGCGGGTTTACCCCTCCGGCGCTTCGCGCCACCTCCCCTTAGAAGGGAGGCTTGGGGGCGTCAATTTAGCGCTTTGGGCACTCTATAGCTCCCTTTGAGTGAAGCTAATGAAAGGGTTATTTAGCTAGGAAAGGAGTTTTGAAAGCCCATGATTGAATTATTTTCTTTCAGGCCCACTAAAATCTCCGCGCCTAATTGAATCATCAATTTTGTTTATCAAACTTAGAATAGCTTCGTCTGGTGTAATTCCACTCCCGGTAAATCCCCGAAAACGCATATCGGATTCATCGGAAACGCTAGCACTAAAAGAATGAGCGACAATGGTTGTCGAAGGTGGCTGTACAAATATAAATACCCAAGCCTTTTTGTCGTCTAGGGAGACTTCATACTCTGCTGCCGAATAATTGGCATTCGACCACTTAATTTCGCCAAGAGGCATCCTCAACCCACCGAGCCTTCCATTTCCAGCTCAATCAGGCGGTTCAGCTCCACGGCGTATTCCAGCGGCAGCTCTTTGGCAATCGGCTCGATGAAGCCGCGCACAATCAGGCCCGCCGCTTCGTCTTCGCTGAGTCCTCGGCTTTGCAGGTACAGAATCTGCTCGTCGTTGATTTTGCTGACGGTGGCTTCGTGGCCCACGCTGGCGTCCTTTTCCTCAATTTCAATGTAAGGATAGGTGTCGGTGCGGGCTTCCTCGTCCAGCAGCAGCGCGTCGCATTCCACGTTGGTCTTGCTGCCCTTCGCGCCTTCGTAAATCTTGACCAGACCACGGTAGCTGCTGCGGCCCGAATCCTTGCTGATGCTCTTGGAGACGATGGTGCCGCTGGTATGCGGGGCAAAATGCACAATCTTCGCGCCTGCGTCCTGGTGCTGGCCGCGCCCGGCCATGGCAATGCTTAACACCTCGCCGCGTGCGCCTTCTTCCAGCAGGTAGCAGGCGGGGTACTTCATGGTGACCTTGCTGCCCAGGTTGCCGTCCACCCACTCCATCACGCCATTGCCGTACACGGCGGCCCGCTGCGTGACCAGGTTGTAGACGTTATGGCTCCAGTTCTGGATGGTGCTGTACCGGAAGCGTGCGCCTTCCTTGACCACGATTTCAATCACGCCGCTGTGAAAGCTGTCGGAGCTGTAGGCGGGCGCGGTGCAGCCCTCGATGTAGTGGGCCTGTGCGCCCTCGTCCACGATAATCAGCGTGCGCTCGAACTGGCCGCTGCTCTCGGCGTTGATGCGGAAGTAGGTCTGGAGGGGAATGTCTACCTTGACGCCCTTGGGAATATAAACGAAGCTGCCGCCCGACCACACCGCCGAGTTGATGGCGGCAAATTTGTTGTCCTCTGGCGGCACGATGGTGGCAAAGTGCTCGCGGAACAGCTCCGGGTATTCCTTAAGGCCGTCCTCGATGCTCAGGAAGACCACGCCCAGCTTCTCCCACTCCTCTTTGAGGTTATGGTAGACCATTTCGGATTCGTACTGTGCGCCCACGCCCGCCAGCGCGGCCCGCTCGGCCTCGGGGATGCCCAGGCGCTCGAAGGTGTTTTTCACGTCTTCGGGCACGTCGTCCCAGCTGCGCGAGTTGAAGCCTTCGGGCTTGATGTAGTAGTAGATTTCATCCAAATTCAGGCCGCTCAGGTCAGCGCCCCATTCGGGCATCGGCTTGGCGTAGAAGATGTCCAGCGCCTTGAGGCGGAAGTCCAGCATCCACTGCGGCTCGTCCTTGGCCTTGCTGATCATTTCCACGACTTCGCGGCGCAGGCCCTTGGGCGCTTTGACGGCGTACTTTTCGGGGTCGCTCCAGCCGTATTCGTAGCTGGTATTGATTTCAGATGCTTCTGGGTTGACGGTCATTTTTGCTCCTTAGTCGTCGTAGTGCGAGCGACAGGCGATAATGGTGATGGTATCCGGGTCTACGGCGTAAATCAGGCGGTGTTCGTCACTGATGCGGCGCGACCAGAAACCGGAATACTCGTGCTTGAGCGGTTCAGGTTTGCCCGTACCCTCAAATGGCGTCCGCAGGCACTCGTCCAGTAACTTCCTGAGCTTGCGCTCGTGCTTTGGCTCATGGTCACGCAGCCAGAGGTAATCGGCCCAGCCACGCGGGGTGAAGGACAGCTTCACAGCTGGCTGGTATCCAGCTCGTCCAGCGTCTTACTAATAACGCGGCCCTGACGGTATTCCTCAATAGAAGCGAGAATATGGTGACGGTTGACAGGATTGGCGGACAGACGTTCGGATTCATCCAGCCCGGCGGCTTTACTGCTTGGCATGATGACTACCGATTCGCCATTGTCAAAGGTCACGGTAATCATCTCCGAGTTATCAGACGCTTCTCTAACAATCCGCCCGGCGTTTTCTTCAAAGTATTTAAGGGAATAAGCCGTCATCCTGCCTCCTTAAAACTGTTTGCCATGGCTTACGCCGTGGCTAAGTACCTGCCGGGTGATGACTAGGTCATCGCCCCGAGCGGAGCGAGAAGGCAAAAGTAGCTCTGGGGGGAAGTGGAGCGGGTTCGGGTGCTTTTCCCGGACACGCGTAACTGTAGCCAAGAGCTACTTAGTCCTATTACTGTTTAGTCCTATTACTGTCCAACTACAGCTACGGATGAATCTGCCGTTTTTTCGATTACTTTTTCCAGAGCGTAATTCGTGTTACTAGCATCCGCCGGAGGGTTAACGACTTTAGTGGCTAGTACACTCAGCTTGTAGCGGTAGCCGGGCTGATAATTAAAACCCGAGATGCCACCATAGAAAAAACTCCACTTATCATTCAAATTAGCTTTCGTCAGCATGCAAGTCGTAGGAAACAGGCCAATACAACTGGCTGTATTGGGCGCAACATAGAACACTTCGCGGGTCGTACCTGCGGGCAGTGTCGTCGTAGGAACCTGATTACCGTTCTGGTTGCAAGAAGCAAGAAGACCGACAAGTGTCAGAGAAGCAAAAAGAGATTGATTTTTCATATGTGCACCTCAGAGTAGAAAGTTCGATACTAGCGACGAGTGACTGCTTACGCCGTGGCTAATTCCTTGACCCAGTCATACCCTTCGCTGTCCAGTTTCTTGGCAAGCTCGGGGCCGCCCGACTGCACGACTTTGCCGTCCACGATGATGTGAACCTTGTCGGGCACGATGTAATCCAGCAGGCGCTGGTAGTGGGTGATAATCAGGCCGCCGAGATTGGGGCCGCGCATGCTGTTCACGCCCTTGGACACGATCTTGAGCGCGTCCACGTCCAGGCCCGAATCGGTTTCGTCCATGATGATGTAATTCGGCTCCAGCATCAGCATCTGCAAAATCTCGTTGCGCTTCTTCTCTCCGCCGCTAAAGCCCGCGTTCAGGTAGCGCTCCACGATGCTCTCGTCCCATTCCAGCACGTCCAGCGCCTTTTTCAGCTTGCCGTAGAACTCGGCAAAACCGACTTCTTCGCCCTCGGCCTTACGGGCCTGCATGGCGAGGCGCAGGAAGTTGGCGATGGTGACGCCGGGAATCTCGACGGGGTACTGGAACGCCAGAAACACGCCGAGGCGGGCACGTTCGTCGGGTTCCATCTCCAGAATGCTCTGGCCGTCGACCAGCACTTCGCCCTGGGTGACGGTGTATTCGGGGTCGCCCACGATCACTTTGGCGAGGGTACTTTTGCCGTTGCCGTTCGGCCCCATCACGGCGTGCAGCTCGCCACGTGGCACCACCAGATTGATGCCCTTGAGAATCTCTTTGCCCTCGACGGTGGCGTGCAGGTTGCGGATTTCGAGTTGGTGAGGTGCGCTTTGTTCGGTCATGTGTCTCCTCCACAGAAACCAGATTTAGGAATGGTTCCTGTTTTACCCACCCAGTTTAGCCGAAACTTGAGCGGTTTACTGTGGATTGAGCTGCTGCGGGCTTCACATCGCGTCGGCGACCGGTTGTACCCTGAGGCATGTCCAAAACCTATCTGGAATTCTCTGATCCGGGCGGCGCGGAGCACAAGTTCTATGAGATCATGGTGGAGGGGACAGACCTGACCATCCGTTACGGGCGCATCGGCACCGACGGCCAGAGCAGCACCAAGACCTTTCCCGACGCGGCCAGGGCGCAGGCTGAGGCCGACAAGAAGATCAGGGAAAAGCGCCGCAAAGGGTATGAAGACGCTGTGCCGGGCGTGCGCCAGAAACGCGAAGTGGTGCGCCGCGAGGTGGCCGAGACGCGCAGCACGACCCGTCATACGGCCCCGGTGCTGTGGCGCTTCAAGACGCGGCAGCGGGCCTTCGGAATTTTTGTGGACGAGAAAGCGGCCTGGGTGGGCAACGACAGCGGCGAGGTCTTTGCCCTGTCGCTCTCGGGCGAGGTCAACCGCTCCTTTCAGCTGCCTGAAGGGGTGAAGTGCCTCGTCAGCGACCAGTACCGCACCTTCGCCGGGTGCGACGACGGCAACGTGTACGACCTCAGCGGCAAACTGCCCTTCGTGGCCTACGAGGTCGAGCAGAGCGTGTCGCTGCTGTGGCTCGACCTGCACGGCGGCACCCTGGCCGTGTCCGACAGCGCGGGCGGCGTGTACGCCTTCGACGCCGAGAGCGACCAGCAGTGGGGCCACGCGGGCGGCGGGGCCGCGATGGGCTGGATGGTGCGGGTAGACGAGCAGGGCGTGTATTACGGCCACTCACGGGGCGTGGGTATGTTCGACCGCGCCAGCGGCTTTCCCAACTGGCACAAGCCCACACGGGGCAGCGTGCTGTTCGGCTGGCAGGAGGGCGGCGACCTGTACGCGGGCACCAGCGCCGACCTCATCCAGCGGTTCAGCAAGGCGGGCGAGCACATTCAGGATTACCAGTGCGATACGAGCGTTCTCTCGTGCGCGACCAGCCCCGGCGGAGAATTCGTGTTCGCGGGCGACAGCGGCAGCGCGGTGTACTGCTTCGACCGCGCCGGGCAGCGCCTCTGGAAACTGGGTACCGGCTGCCAGTCGGCCCTGAGCATGCAGTACGCCGCCGAGAAACTGTACATCGTGACCACCAGCGGCGTGCTGGCCGCCATCGATGTCAGTCCCGCCGCCATCGAGGCCGCCAGGCAGGGCAGCGTTCCGCAGGTCCGCGACGTGAAACTGGCCGCCGCCTTGCAGGCCCAGGCTCCCGCGACCGAACTGGCGACCGTCCGCAGCGCGGCGGGCAATGTGCTGCTGAGGGCAGTAAAAGAAGGCGGCAAAATCAGGATTCGCCCCGACGATTCGCGCTTTCAGCAGGACTGGAACGTTCAGTTTCCGCGCAACCTGAGGACAGTGGGTGGCCTGTACGTCGTGGATGACCTGGAAGATGCGGGCGGATTTTACCGTGTGGTGGGCGAAATCCGGCGACTGGAAAACTAAGGGGGCGTGACCCAGCGGCTTGACCCGCCGCCCTGCCCGTGGGGGCCAGCCCGGTCCAAAAAACGGCTGGCCTCCGACTGGCCCCACCCCTTTTTCACGCTTGCCACGTTCCGGCGTGCTAACCAGAAGGCAATGAACGTCCTCGACCTTATTCGTCATGCCGGGCCGCTGCTGTGGGTGCTGCTGGCACTTTCGCTTTTCGTGGTCTATCTGGTGGTCATGCGTACTCTGGCGCTGGGGCGGCTGGGCCAGGACAGCGGCATGCTAATCGAGCGGGTGCGGGCCGTCACCGCCGAAAGCGGGCCGGAAACCGCGCTACGTGAAGTGGATACTGCTGGGCTGGCGACCCCGGCGGCCAGTCTGCTGCGGGCGGGCCTCAGCCGCGCCAGCTTTGGCCCCGACGCCGCGCAGGCCAGCATGAACGCCGCACTGCTGGCCGAGGACGCCCGCACCTACGCCGGGCTGAGCACCCTAGGCACCTGCGCCCAGATTGCGCCGCTGCTGGGGCTGCTGGGCACGGTGTTCGGCATGGTTAACAGCTTTCTGGTGTTCAGCCACACCACTGCGCCCACGCCCTCTCAGCTGGCCCAGGGCATCAGCGAGGCGCTGGTCAACACGGCGGGCGGCCTGATTGTCGCCATCATCGCGTATGTGGCCCGCAACGCCCTGAAAGCCAAGGCTGACCGCGTGATGGTGCAGGCCGAGCGCGTCCGCGAGGAGTTGCCGAGCTGGCTGGGCCGCAATACTAGCCCCGCAGCCTTGCAGCGCGTGCCGGAGGTGGCGCTGAGCTTCGACGCCTCCCCAGCCTCGGCCCCGGCAGGAGACTGATATGGCCCCCCGGCAGTCCAACCTCCGCAGGCGCTTCCGCGACGAGGACGGCGGCGTCCACTTCGACTTTGCCCCGATGGTGGATATCGTGCTGCTGCTGCTGATTTTCTTCTTCCTGACCAGCAGCCTGGGCGCACGCCAGAACGCCCTGCCGCTGGATTTGCCCCGCGCCAGCACGACCGTGCAGGAAACGCCCGCCCTGCCGATTGTCAGCGTGAACCAGACTGGAAAGATTTACCTGAACGGCCGGGAAACGACCCTGACCAAACTGAAAACGCAGCTGAAGCCGCTGGTCAAGACCTCCGGCGGCGTGGTGGGCCTGCGGGCCGACGAGCGCGGCAATTACGGCACCGTGGTCAAGGTCATGGACGTAATCAAGCAGTCCGGCGGCGAACGGCTGGCGCTGGGAACGCGCCGAGCCTCCCCATGAGACAGAGCCCCATGAGGCAAATATGACCACCCTGCCCAGCCACCGCCCACTGCCCCCTGACCCCGAACGGCGCGAACGTACTATTGCGGCGGTCGCTACCCTGCTGCTGCACGGTGCGCTGCTGGCCGGACTGTTCCTGCTGCGGCCCGCGCCCCCGGTGTACCGCGCCCCCACTGCCCAGGACCTGGCCCGCGCCCCGATGGAAGTGCTCACGCTGGCCCCCGCGCCGGACATGCCGTCTACCCCGACCGAGCAGCTTCAGCAGGAGCAGAAAAAGCAGAACGCGGCCCGCACCCGCACGGCGCAGCTTCCCAAACCGGTGGTCAGGCCGACGCCGCCCAGGGTCGCCCCTACCCCGCCGACCCCGAAAACGCCGCCGCCCACCCCTAAAGTGGCGACACCTGTGCCTAAAGCAGCGACGCCTCCAGCGCCTACCCCCAGGGTGCAGCCCCCCCCGCCCGTTCCTCTGCCCACTCCCCCCACTCCTAAGGCCCAGCCAGAGGCACAGGCCCCGGTGAGGGCACCGGCCCCGCAGCCCAAAACGGTCGCGCCCTCGCCCCAGCAGACCCCGACCCCGGCCAAAGTACCTGCCGAGACCCCCAACCCGGCCACCACGCAGGCCCCCGCCGACGACGTGCCCAGGGTCAGCGGCGCGACCTCGCTGCCGGTGCCCAGGCCCATGACCCAGGACAGCAGCGGAGCCAGAATCCGGGTGCCGG
>JAGLBK010000091.1 GCA_018260275.1 Deinococcus sp. | reverse complement strand
GTGACACTGGCTGGAGAGGCTACGGAAGAGTTAGGCACATGCAGCAGCTGTCCCACGGCAATGACAGCGTCGACCGGCAGATCGTTGGCCGCTTTCAGGGCCTCGACCGTCACACCGTACTTGCGCGACAGCCCGTACAGGGTTTCGCCGGGCTGGACGGTATGCAGGGGGTTGTCTTCCAGAACCAGCTGCTGCCCGACTTTCAGCACAGGCGAGGCAAGATTATTGAGCGAAAGCAGCCGCTCGACACTTAGACCTGCACGCTTGGAAAGTGAGTAGGCGGTGTCACCGGGCTGCACGATGACCGTGCCGACAGCGGCGGGAGCAACACCAGCTTGAGCGGAGGCGCTGCCGAACAGAAGCGGGGCAGCCAGGAGGGGTAAGAGGAGGAGTCGGTTCAAAGTCTTAGTCATCAGGCCTTCACTTTTAGGGGTGGGGGGTCTGGCTCACACGCAGGCTTCACCGAGCCTTCAGAAATTCTTGACTTCGTCAAAGTAACACATTCACCATTTGTTTGCCTAGCCCTTATGATGAAAATCTCACATTTACGGGAACGAACAGGCGCCCTGACACTGGTCAAAAGCTCAGGCGGCCCGTAGCGAAGGCCGTATTTCCAAGAAAAATGAGAGCTTTGACCACGCGGCAGGCCCAACAGTTCTGGAGAGAACAACAAGACAGGGCCACCCCACAAAAGTGTCGGGTGACCGTTTTTTCGCCTGGGCAACACTGACCAGATTCTGCAAACGAATGGATTTCACAGGGGACTCCCTACTCCAGTTCCGTGGATTCGGGAACCTCCGCCCTGTTGTCTTCTCTGCTACGCCGCTTTGCAAGTCTCCGTGCGCGGCAGGTCACTCCGTGGCTTAGCTGCGGCGCAGCCGGGCAATATAAAAGCCGTCCACTCCGTTGAGCGGTAGCGTGAGAATACCGGGATCCACTTGCAAATGCGCCACTTCGAGATCGGGAATGGCTTCAGGGGCGAATTCGGGGTGAGCAGCCAGGAACGCCTGGATCACTTCCGGACCTTCCTGCGGCATGACCGAGCAGACCGAGTAGACCAGAAGGCCGCCAGGCTCGACCAGGGCGGCGGCGTTGGGAAGCATCCGGGCCTGCAAGGCGGCCATTTCAGCGACCACTGCCGGGGTCAGGCGCAGCTTGATTTCGGGGTGGCTGCGCAGGGTGCCGCTGCCCGTACACGGGGCGTCCAGGAGCACGAAGGGCGCTGGGGCAAGTTCCAGCGGCGCGGTCAGGTCGTGCGTCACGAAGTCGGCCTTCAGTCGCAGGCGCTTGAAGTTCCATTCGGCGGCGTGGTGTTTGCGGGGCACATTGTCCACGCTGGTGACCAGTGCGCCGCGCGTGGCGAGCATGGCCGCCTTGATGCCTGCGCCGCCCGCGAGGTCCAGCACGCGCTGAGCGTCGATATCGCCCAGAGCGTCCACGCAGGCCATACTCGCCGGGTTGATCGGCTGGGCGTGGCCGGTGTGGTACGCCGCCGTTTCCCGCAGTGGGCGAGAGAGTTCCACGCGGTCTACACCTTCCAGAGAAGCCGTCAGTTCGCTGCCTTCCTCTTCCAGCAGGCGCACGCCCTCATCCGACAGACTCAGCCACATGGGCTGCGGCTCCAGCAGATCGGCAAACACCGCGTCGGCCTGGGCACCGTAGGCCCAGCGGTACACACCTTCGAGCCATTCCGGCATCTCGCTGCCCAGTTGCCCGAGCGGTTCCACCCGCCGCAGTACGGCATTGACCAGCCCGGGAGGAGCCAGTCGCGCGGTGCGGGCCAGATTCACGTACTCGTTGGCGACGGCGTGGGCGGGCGTGCCCAGAATCAGTTTCTCGAACGCCCCGGCCAGCAGCAGGGTCTGCACTTTAGGGTGCGTTTCGCCGGTGAGCAGGGGAGCCAGCACTGCGGCCAGACTCGGTTGATGCCGTAGGGTGCCGTACACGATGTGGGTTGCCAGACCAGCGTCACGGGCAGGCAACTTGGCCTGTTGCAGCGCGGCGTCGAGGTTGGGGGCCGCAAAGCCCTCACCACTCATCACCTTCATCAGCACGCGCACAGCCAATTCACGGGCCGGATTGAAGGGATCGGGTCGCCGCTGCTCCTGCGGGCTGCGGTTCTGACGGGTGCGGGAAGAAGTCATCAGGACAGGATAGACGCTTTGAGCGGGAGACACCGGTACAGGGCGGGCGCAGAGCAACTTCTGTACGAAGGCCCCCGCTGGAAAGCACTAGTGGAAAGCACTGGGCCACTCTGCCCCGAACTCGCGCCATAAAATCGCCCTAAAGTCTGGGCAATTCGAGCACGGGCAAATGAACTTCGCTACACTTGTTCCACTTCTTGGAAACAGTTCCAGGCCGGAGGATGATTATGAAACTAGAACGTGCAAGCGGCGTGCTGCTTCACCCGACCAGTCTGCCGGGGCCATACGGCATTGGCGAGCTGGGAGCGCAGGCGCGGCATTTTATCGACTGGCTAGCGCTGGCCGGGCAAAAATACTGGCAGGTCATGCCGCTGGGGCCGACCGGCTACGGCGACAGCCCCTATCAGTCGTTCAGCGCCTTTGCCGGTAACCCTTACCTGATCGACCTGAACACCCTGAAGGAAGAGGGCCTGCTTCAGGACGCCGATTTTGCGGCTATGCCCGCCTTCGACCCGTTCAAGGTGGATTTCGGTACACAGTTTGTCTGGCGCAACCAGATGCTCGACCGGGCTTACGCCAAATTTGCCTTCGACGGCCACTACGATCTTCAAAGCGACTTTGAGCGCTTCAAGGCCGCCGAGCACGACTGGCTGGAAGATTACGCGCTGTTCATGGCCCTCAAGGCGGCGCATGGTGGTCTGCCCTGGAACGCCTGGGAAACGGGCGCACGCGACCGCGACCCGGCGACCCTGGCGGCGGCACGCGAGCGCCTCGCCAGCGCCATCGACCGCGTTCAGTTCGTGCAGTTCCTGTTTTTTCGCCAGTGGAATGCCATCCGTGAATATGCCCACCAGCACGGCGTTCAGGTGATCGGCGACATTCCCATTTTCGTGGCGATGGACAGCAGCGACGCCTGGGCCAACCGCGACCAGTTCTACTTTGACGACCAGGGCCAGCCGACGGTGGTGGCGGGCGTACCGCCGGACTACTTCAGCGAAACCGGACAGCTGTGGGGCAACCCGCTGTACAACTGGAAAAAGATGCAGCAGGGCGGCTTCGCGTGGTGGATCAAGCGCTTCCAGGGCAGCCTGAAACTGTATGACGTGATTCGCATCGACCACTTCCGGGGGTTCGCGGCCTCCTGGGAAATTCCGTTCCCTGCCGAAACGGCGATTCAGGGCCAGTGGGTTCCGGCGCTGGGCCACGAGATGTTCACGGCAGTGCGTGAAGCGCTGGGCGTCCTGCCGATCATTGCCGAGGACCTCGGGGTCATTACGCCGGATGTCGAGAAACTGCGCGACGACTTCAACTTTCCGGGCATGGCGGTGCTGCAATTCGCGTTCGGCGGCGGAGACTTCAGCGTCAACGACTTCCTGCCCGAAAACCTGCGCGTCAATCAGGTGGTGTATACGGGCACGCACGACAACGACACGACCCGTGGCTGGTGGGCCAACGCCGAGGAAAGCGAGCGCCACAACTTCCGGGTGTATACCCACAGCGCACCCAGTGAGGAAAGTTTTGCCGGGCAGCTGATGCGGATGGCCTTCGAGAGCCGCGCGGCCCTCGCCGTGGTGCCGCTTCAGGACATCCTGAATCTGGGCAGCGAGTACCGCATGAACCTGCCCGGAACCACCGGCGACCACAACTGGACGTGGCGCTATAACCCCGCCGCGCTGCTCCCCAGCCTGGCCGACAGCCTGCGGACCCTGACCGAGCAGACCAGCAGGTAAAGGCGAGGCGAGATGTAGGGGCTTTGGCTACGGCTGAAGCCCCCGCTTTTTGCTTTGGCCGCTTTTTAGTTCCTCCTTCCCATCCAGTTTTATAACTCAGGGCAGGAGAAATCTGAAATAGGCGGTCTGGGACGCACTCTGCGTTACCCCCCTCGCTTCGCGCTCTACGAGTCCCAGCCTCTGCAAGCAGCTCTAACGAGTCCCCCGCAAGGGTGGAGGAGCTTAAAAACTCGCATTGATCGGGCGATACATTTGCCGAAACTGCACCATCCCGAAGCATGAGAGGTTTTTCAGCAATACTCAGCCCTCAGGTGGGGAGGAGTTAAAAACCTCGTGCTCGTCGCACTTTGCAGGACAGGATATGAAAGTCTCCGAACCATTGATCAGTGACTACTTCCCACTAACCATTACCCTGTACCCATGAAGCTCTACACCAGAACAGGCGACGGCGGCACCACCGGACTCTACGGCGCGGACCGGGTCAGCAAGGCCCACCCCCGCGTGGAGGCGTACGGCACGGTGGACGAACTGAACAGCGCACTCGGGCTGGCCCGCGCCCATAACGCGCAGATGCAGCCAAACGATGAGGCCCTCGAAGCCGACCTCGAATACCTGCAAAACGCCCTGTTCGATCTGGGAGCCGATCTGGCGACCCGCGCTGGAGGCCCCTACGAAAAAAACCTCAGTCGCCTCGACGAGGAAGACATCAGTCACCTTGAGGCCATGATCGACCGGTATCAGGCCGAAGCCCCGGCTTTTACTGGCTTCATTCATCCGGGGGGAACACCAGTGGCGGCGGCGCTGCACATCGCCCGGACGGTGGCGCGGCGGGCCGAACGCGACGTGATCCGGCTGCTGGAAGTCGAACCGGCCAACCCCCAGACCCAGGTTTACCTCAACCGCGTCTCCGACCTGCTGTTCATCATGGCGCGGGCCGCGAATGCCCGCAGCGGCGTCAGCGAGGAACGCTGGAATGTCAAGAAACGGCGTTGAGCCGGGGGACAGCGGGAGGACAACTTTCGCTGCTGGAAAGGCACTTGCGGACTCGAACGGCGCGAATCTACGAAGTAAAGCGGATTCGGGCAGTTCTCCCATAGACGCGCAGTAAAGTTCAAGCCCGCATGGGGGCCTTTTTCAGATGTTTTTACTGCTCTTCAGGCTCCACCCTCACGGCTTTAGGGTCGGGTAATTCGCAGGCCGCCCCCCGCTCCCCTGGAGCTGTTTCCCAGCCCAGCGGCGCGAGATTGGTGCCACACGCCTTAAGGTAGGCGCGGGCGTAAGCTTCGGCAAAGCCCTCGACGGCCGAACGGTAGTACGGCCCGTACACTTTGCCGCCGTCCCCGACATGATTGTGCGAATAAAGCAGCCGTGAACCGTCGAGACAGTGCCCGAATTCGTGCGCCAGCAGCAGCGTTTTCTGGGTCGGCGTACCATTCAGAAAGTAGGTTCGGTCGAGCATGATCACGCAGCCCTGGCCCAGCGGGGCCGTGCAGCCGACCAGTTTGGCCGAGCAGAAGCCAAACTCCTTGCTGTTGACCAGCCTGACCTGTGCGTTTGTCCGCAGGGCCCTGAAATCCCACCCCCTGGCACGCAGCACACTGGGAGCGCAGGAGGACAGGACCAGCAGACAGGCAAGGAGCAGGCGGCGCATCCTGCCCAGAATAAGGGAGCGCCGGGCACAAGTGGCATTCCCCTCCCCTATCGCCTGGCCCGCCCGCATTATCTGGCGTTATGTAACTGGTACTTCTGGCCCCCACTGGTCTGGATGGTCACAGTTACCCTACCGTCAGGAAGTCGCTCGGCCTCACAGGACTTCACCGAAGTGGGGGCTTTGGCGCTGGCGACCTCATTGCACGGAACACGGCCATGGAGGGGAGTGGTGCGGGTGGCAACTTCCTGGACCACGGCCTGGCCGTAATCGCGCACCTGCCGCCCCTTGACGCTCAGGTAGGCGAGCATGGTGCCCACGACCATCGGAAAGAGCAGCAGAATCAGCCAGAACATTCGCCCGGCGCGGCGGCGTTCCTCGGGGGTCGCCTCGCGCTGGGGCAGGTCGGGGGAAAGGGTCATGGAGGCAGGCTAGCGCCAAGTGCGCGGGACGTTTGGGATAACGGAGTCAGGGCAGCGGAACGGCATAGGAGCGCGTACTGCCGTCGTTCAGGGTCAGCATAATCGTGGGGCCATCAGCGGCTCCTGGCCCCTGAATACAGGTTTTTATGCCTGCTGGCAAAGTCAGTTTGGAAAAAACCCGGCACTCCTGCGCGAAACCAAAGCTCGGCACGCGGCTGACTGGCTGCGCCTTGACCCAGGCCGCGTAGTCGCCGCCCTCCGTCCATGTCTTGTACTCCTGCGCCACGGTGTGGCCGTAGCGGTTCAGTTCGGCGTCGCTGGCAATACCGTGCATCTGGCCCACCCGTGTTTGCTGCCAGCTGAGTTCATCGGCAGGATTGGACAGATACGAAACCTCGGCAACGGCCTGCTGGCCCCAGGCCCAGACCTGACATTGCTTGATGCTCTGCGGCAGCGAACGCCTCAGCACCCGTTCGCAGGAAAAGTCAGCCGTGGCGTTCGCCGCGAGGCTGTTACCCAGGTGTCGGCTGGCGTAAGCGTCCAGCACGGCCTGACCGTAACTCTGCGCCGCCCGCAACTGCTTTTGCTCGATCAGATAACGGGATTCACAGGCCGACAGGAGTGGCAAGAGCAGCAGCAACGCGGCGCGTTTCATCCTTCCATTGTGCTGCGTCCGCTTACCACCGCCTGACCACGACCCGGTAGACTGCCGCCATGAGCAAAGTCATCATCATCGGAGCCGGGGGCGTCGCGGGCGTCACCGCCAAAAAGTGCGCCCAGAATGACGCGGTTTTCAGCGAGGTCCTGATTGCCACCCGCACCGTCAGCAAGGCCGACAAGATCGTGGCCGAGATTCACCAGTACTTTCCGCAGAGCAAATGCAAATTCAGCACCGCAACCGTGGACGCCGACAACGTGCCTGCGCTGGTCAAACTGATTAACGACTTTAGGCCCGAGATGGTCATTAACCTCGCGCTGCCCTACCAGGATTTGACCATCATGGACGCCTGCCTGGAAACCGGCGTGCATTACCTCGACACCGCCAACTACGAGCCGAAGGACGTGGCGAAGTTCGAGTATTCCTGGCAGTGGGCCTATCAGGATAAGTTCAGGGAAAAGGGTCTGATGGCGCTTCTGGGCTGCGGCTTTGACCCCGGCGCGACCCAGGCCATGACCGCGCACCACGCCAAGCACCACTTCAAGGAAATTCACTACCTGGACATCGTGGACTGCAACAACGGCAACCACGGCAAGGCGTTTGCGACCAACTTCAACCCCGAAATCAACATCCGCGAAATCACCGCCAACGGGCGCTATTTTGAAAATGGCGAGTGGGTCGAAACGCAGCCGCTGGAAATCGCCCAGGACATCTATTACCCCAACGTGGCGACCCGCAAGAGCTTTGTGCTGTACCACGAGGAACTGGAATCCATCGTCAAGCATTTCCCGACCATCAAACGCGCCCGCTTCTGGATGACCTTCGGCGAGAGCTACATCAAGCACCTGAACGTGCTGGAAGGCATCGGCATGACCAGCATCGAGCCGATTGAGTTCCGGGGGCAGCAGATTGCGCCCATCGAGTTCCTGAAGGCCGTGCTGCCCGCGCCCGAAAGCCTCGCCGCCAACTACACCGGGCAGACCTGTATCGGCGTGCAGGCCAAGGGGATTGGGCTGGACGGTCAGCCGAAGGTTCACTTCGTCTACAACGTCAAAGACCACGCCGAGTGCTACCGCGAGGTACAGGCGCAGGGCGTGAGCTACACCACCGGCGTGCCCGCCATGATTGGCGCGATGCTGATGCTGCAAGGCACGTGGAAGCAGCCCGGCGTGTGGAACGTGGAGCAGCTCGACCCCGACCCCTTCTTTGCCGCCATGAACCAGTGGGGCCTGCCGATTAACGAGCTGGCGGGCGTGGAACTGGTCAAGGACTGAGTGCGCCGTTGACGCGTCTGAGGGTCTAAAAGTCTAGGGTCTAAGGGCCAGGGAAGCTGGGGCAGATGTCTCGGCTTTTTTACGGCTCTACCACGCGAGTTCTAGGCAACTTGTTCGCCACCCAGCGAAGGCAACTTGGCCCTATGAACGCTTGTAGCCCGTGACCTTCCAGCCGCATTCGCCACTGCGCTTCAGAAACACGGTGCCGGGGTAACTGCCCTGTGCGGCTTTTCCGGTGCGGCGCTCGGTGCCGCGCAGGGTCACGGTGCCCAGCACGCTGGCCGTGTCGCCCTTGATGACGGCCTGAGCGACCTTGACGTCATAAGTCACGTGACTGTACATCAGCTGATACACGAAAGCGGCGCGGCCCAGTTGAGACTGCGCGGCGCTTCGGGCGGCGGCCTGAGCACTTTGCTGCTGCTGCGCCGGGGTACAGGTGGCCTGGGCCGAAACGCCGAGCAGCGTGAACATCAGGGGAAGAAAAAAACGCATGCCCCGAGTTCTATCAGCCCCGGACATGAAAAAAGTCTGCCGAAGCTGACGGGCTACAGCAGACTTGAAGAAGCTGGCTTATAAGGATTCCGTTTGTTTCGTGGTCAACCCAGAACAGAACTGGGTTGTCTACTTCATGTCCGGAACCCGTTTTGTTCCTGCTCGCTTTGCTCGGATTGAATCCAGAAATCTTGGATTCAATCGGAAGTCGTATTACAGGTTCAGGGCCGCGTCCAGCGCCACTTCGATCATGCTGTTGAAGCTCAGCTGCCGCTCCTCGGCGGTGGTGACTTCATGGGTCACGAGGTGGTCGCTGATGGTCAGGACGGTCAAGGCCCGCACACCGTATTTGGCGGCCAGGGTGTACAGGCCCGCCGCTTCCATCTCGACGGCCAGCACGCCGTAATCGGCCCAGCGCTTAAATTCCTGCGGGTCGTCGGTGTAAAACGTATCGCTGCTCATGATGTTGCCGACGTGGGTGGCAAAGCCGCGCTGCTGGGCAATCTGGTAGGCGCGGAGCAGCAGCCCGAAATCGGCGATGGGGGCAAAAGTGCGCTCGCCGAAGCGGATGCGGTTGATGTTGCTGTCGGTGCAGGCCGCCTGCGCCAGCACGATGTCGCGCACCCGCACTTCCTCGCGGTAGCTGCCCGCCGTGCCCACCCGGATCAGGTTCTGGCAGCCGTAATCCTGAATCAGTTCGTTGACATAGATCATGGAACTGGCAATGCCCATGCCGGTGCCCTGCACGCTGACCCTGTGGCCTTTGTAAGTGCCGGTAAAGCCCAGCATGCCGCGCACGGTGTTGTGCTGCACGGGGTTTTCAAAGAAGGTTTCGGCAATATGCTTAGCCCGCAGCGGGTCGCCGGGCAGCAAAACGGTCTCGGCGATCTGGCCGGGTTCGGCGTTGAGGTGAATACTCATACAGCCAGTTTACGAAAAAAGTCGCCTGGACTGGCCCTAGAGCAGTTTGCATAAAAAGGCCACGTTATTTGTGGCTTTTTATGCCGAGCGGGCGGGCAGGCCCCATACGGGTGCCGTTTTGCCCAAGACAGCGAGTGACTTTCAATGAGCAGCTGGAATAATGGAGCGGTCAGGCTTGCTCTGCTGCGCAGCTTTGCAAGTCAAGCGAGTCCGTTCTGACCAAGAAGCCGTTTGGGGCGCAGTTCCATAAATGGCGTAATTATGAAAGCTGCTCTAGTCAGCAGTATAGAATCCATTCACTGGATCAGTTCCAAGCAGCGGCATGGCCCCGAAGCACTTGACTTGGAGCGCACTCTAAGCCGTAAGGTGGCAACCGTGACCACCTTCCTGACCGTGCGTGAAACGGCTGAACTGCTCGGCGTCAGCGCTCATACGCTGCGTTATTACGAACGTGAGGGGCTGGTCACGGTACCGCGTCAAGGCAGCGAGCGGCTGTATGGCCCGGCAGAACTGGACCGCCTGCGCTTTTTGCTGGTGCTGCGCGGCACTGGAATGGGGATGGCGGGGCTGCGCGAGTACATAGCCCTGGCCGAGCAGGGACAGGCCACGGTGGCCCAGCGGCGCAAACTGCTAGTGACCCACGAGCAGAGCGTACTGGCACAGCAACGGCAACTGGAGGAACATTTGCAGGCGATAGGGCACAAAATACACCGCTACGACACCGAATGCGACTGCGGCCCGGGGCAAAAGGCGAGGCGGTGAACCCCGCTTCCACGCCCCTGCGTCTGCTAGTGGGCCGCTGGCTGGGCATCTACCCGAGTATCACGGCGCTTTTGCTGTTGCTAGGACCTTTTCTGCTAGGAAAGCTGCCCACACCACTGGTCACGCTCATCCTGACCGGGCTGCTCGTGCCGTTCACGCATTATCTGGTCTTTCCGCTCATTGAGCGACTTTCTCGCGGCTGGGTCAGGTTTCCGGCACAGCACGGGCCAGCACATCACCGCGCGGCGTTAGTGGTCTGGGCCGTGACCTGGCCGCTGATTACGCTGGTTCTTCTAAACCTCGAGTGCTAGGGGATCAGAGACCTCCGAAGAAGAGAGCGAGATTATGGGCTGCAATCTTCCGGCAGACATGG
>JAGLBK010000090.1:5550-10484 GCA_018260275.1 Deinococcus sp. | reverse complement strand
GCTGCGCTTGCCCCCCGCCAGCCGCGTGCTGGCCTTTACCAGCGGCGGCGTGATCGGTGTGGCGGTGGCGCTGGCCCTCGACGCACCCGACGCGTCGGCGCTCAAGGTCAACTGGCGCGTCAAGAACGGCAGCCTGACCCGCTTTACCTTCGGCGGCGGGCGCTTCACACTCGATACCTTCAACGAGGAAAGCCACCTGACCCCCGAGCTGCGGAGCTGGCGCTGATGAACAGAAAGTACCGGGTCCGTGGTGAGGGCCGCCAGGGTGCCAAATTTGTGACAATTCTTACAGGATACTGACGGCCGTGTTCCCTTCCGCTGGACCCACCGACTTGCCGGAGCTGACGTGTCTCTGCGGGCGGTTGTCCGGCAGGGAGCGGCGAACGGTGCCAGTACAAATAGCGCCAGTACAAATGGCGCCGGTGCAAATGGCGCCAGTGCAAACGGTCTCGGTGGAGGGAAATGTTGTCGCGTGAGGCCCTGTTGATTGCGCTGGCCCTGTTGCTTACCTTCCTGGGGGCCTACGTCATCCTGACGCTTTCGGCGCAGTTCGCCACGCTCTCGCGTCACCTGCGGCGTGTATGGCGTCTGGTGGGGGCCGCGCTGACGGCGCTGATGCTCTGGGCCATAGATCTCATCGGGTTTCTGGCGTATCAGCCGTCACTGACCCGTCTGTCCGTGCCGCCACTCCTGCTGTCGTTCCTGGTCATTCAGATCATGACTTCGCTGTCGCTGGGGTACGTGCTGGCCGGAAGATTCCAGCGGCGGCACGTGCTGGTGGCCGGGGCGATCCTGGGGCTGGGCACGGCGGCGATGCACGCTCTGGTCATCCTGGGCCTGGGACTGGGACTGGGGCAGCAGCTCAGGCCAGGGGGTCACGCGGGGCCGCTACTGCTGGCGCTGCTGCTTTCGGTGGGCAGCTCGGTCGCCGAGTTCGCCGCGCTGGGGCTGGTCCGGCGCCAGACCCTGTTCGATGGCCCGCGCTTCTGGCTCTCGCTGGTGTTCGGCCTGTTCACGGTCCTGACCCACTGGCTGGCGATGCAGGGCATCCTGGTCCTTCCGGCTGGCTCAGCGCCGGGGCCGCACGCCGATTTCTCGCGTGAGCTGGTGGCCTTCAGCCTCAGCGGGGTCATGCTGCTGATGCTGCTGTTCATGACCCTGGGCATCCGGCTCGATCAGCAGTTCTCTTTGCGTGGCCGCCACAACGAAGAGTTGCGGGCCAATGCCGAGCAGGATGAGCGGCGCTACTGGACGGTCGTAAATACCCTCGGTGAGGGCGTGCTGATTCTGGACCGCCAGGGGCAGCTGCTCGATTGCAACCGCAGTGCCCGCGCCATTCTGGAACTGCCGGACGGACCGGTCGGGCTGATTCAGCAGCTGGCCCATCACCGTTTCTACGATGTCGCGGGGGCGCTGGTGCCCTTCTCGGAATTGCCGGGCAGCCGTGTGGTCGCCACTGGGCAGGCCGTGACCGGGCAGGATCTGATGCTGCGGACTTCCGGCGGGCAGACCAAATGGCTTTCTATGACCGCCACCCCTATCCCGGCGGCCCACCCCACGGCTCCGGCAGAGCATTCGGGCGTGGTCGTATCGTTTTCGGACATCACCGCCCAGCGCGGCTACGACCAGCAGCTGCTGCATCAGGCCACGCACGACGAGCTGACCCTGCTGCCCAACCGCCGCCACTTCAAGGCCGTGGTCGAGGAAGCGGTGGCCCAGGCCAGCCGCAGCGGTGAGCAGGTCGCGGTGCTGTATTTCGACCTGGACCATTTCAAGGACGTCAACGATACGCTGGGGCACGCGGCGGGCGACGACCTGCTACGCGCCGTGGCCGCAAAGTTCCGCGACCTGACACCAGCCGGGGGGCTGCCCGCCCGTTTTGGCGGCGACGAATTCGGGCTGCTGCTCTACGACGTGCCGGACGCGGCCTACGTCGAGCAGGTGGCGGCGGCGGTGCGCGAGGCGCTGCGCGAGGCGCTGCGTGAGCCGGTACTGGTACGCGGCGCCGAACTGTATACCGACATGAGCCTGGGCTACAGCCTCTTTCCCGAGGACGGCGCCGATCTGGACACGCTGCTGCAACACGCCGACCTGGCGCTGGGTCAGGTCAAGGCCGAAGGCCGGGGCGGCAGCCTGCGCTACTCGCCCGCCCAGGCCCAGCGCCGTAGCCGCGAGGTCGAGCTTGAGCGGGCCATGCGCGCCGGGCTGGGCAGCGGTCAATTCCGGCTGGCCTATCAGCCCATTTTTAATCTGCCCTCGCGCCAGCTGCGCTCCTGCGAGGCCCTGATCCGCTGGACCCACCCGGACCTCGGGGACATCTCGCCCGCCGAATTCATTCCCCTGGCCGAGGAATCGGGTCACATCGAGCGGCTGGGCACCTGGGTTATTCAGGAAGCCTGCCAGCAGGGACGCCAGTGGCTGGACGCCGGGCATCCGGTCAGCATTGCCGTGAACATCTCGATGCGGCAGTTCAAGTCGGGCACCCTGGCCGCCACCATCGGGCGTCTGCTGGCGCAGGCGGGCCTGGGGGCGCAGTGGCTTCAGGTCGAAGTGACCGAAACGGCCCTGATGAATCAGAAAGACCAGGTGGCCGAGCAACTGCTGGCGCTGCGGACCATGGGTATTCAGGTCGCCCTGGACGATTTCGGCACCGGTTTTTCGAGCTTGCAACTGCTGGGCCAGCTGCCCACCGACAAACTCAAACTGGACCGTGGATTTATTCAGGGGATGCACGGCAACCCGCGTCAGAAGGTCATGGTGCAGAGCATCGTGGCGCTGGCGCGGGGCCTGGGCATGACGGTGGTGGCCGAGGGCATCGAGACCGAGGAACAGTTCAGCGAGCTGGTGGCGTTCAGCTGCGAGGTCGGTCAGGGCTACCTGCTGTCGCGTCCTCTGGAGGCCCCCGCCATGATCGGGTTTTTGCAGGGGCAGCCACGGGCCACGGTGGCTACCGCACTGCACCCACTCCAGCAGATCAAGAATTGACCTGTAGCGTTTTCATCTGGCTGCTAACCGTCTCCCTGACACTGACGGCATGAATAAAATCATTCTGACCGTCATCAGCGCCGCTGTGCTCGGCGTGGCTTCCGCCCAGACCGCTGCCCCCAAGCAGAGCACCCCTACCCCGGCCCAGGCTCAGAAAGCCACCAACGTCGCTGCGGCCAACCAGGCGCAGGCCCAGGCCAAGACCACCAACAACATGAGCCGTTTCCAGCGTACCGAATGTGCCCGCCTGCACGGCACGGTGGTCAAGAACGCCAAGGGTAATCTGGTGTGCCAGAAGCCCAGCGCCAAGAAGTAAGCGGCCACTAGTGGAGCGTCAAGCGTTAAATGTGAGGAAGCCTCGCCCATTTACCCCCCTCCCCTTGCTTCGCAAGGCCCTCCCCCGCAAGGGGGCGAGGGTCAACACCAGCCCCGCACCAATCGGTTGACCGTCCACTAGACCCAGCACCGCTCCTTACTTGGGGGCGGTTTTTTCGTTTTTTCGCGGCGCTGCTTGTATGACTCCCCGGCGCGGCCGGTTCCCTTCCGTTACAGTGGTTTCAAGACGGCTGGGTGTTTTCATGTTGCCCGGCCCACGGAGAAACCATGAAACAGCTCGGTGTTACTCGCAGCGCTCTTGAAGCCACCCACGCGGTCATCACTCCCGAAACCTTCGTCCGTACGGCCCTGGCTGAGTGGCCCGGCAGCGCCATCGTGCTGCACATCGCCCCGGTCATCGGCCTGCGTTCGCGCTTCGTGCAGTTCACCGCCGAGATGCCCGCCGGAGCGGTGGCCCACGAGTCGGCGCACGGCTATCAGCGCTTTGCCTTCGTGCTTGACGGTGAGGTCAGGGTTAAGGTTGGCGGGGAGGAGCGCACCCTTGGGGAGTACGACTATGTGTTCCTGCCCGCTGGCACGGCACATACACTGACGGCTACGGCTGAGGCCCGCGTGGCTGTGTACGAGAAGCCCTACGAGGCCCTGTCCGGCACCGAAGCGCCCGCCGTGGTCTGGGGCAACGAGCGCGAGAACCCCGGCTACGAGTTCGAGGGCGACGACCACCTGATCGCCCGCAAGCTGTTGCCCGACGACCCGCGCTTCGATTTCATGGTCAGCACCATGAGTTTCGCGCCCGGTGCGTCACTGCCCTACGCCGAGATTCATTATATGGAACACGGTCTGCTGATGCTCGAAGGCGAGGGCCTCTACCAGCTGGCCGGGCACTATTACCCGGTGACGCGGGGCGACGTGATCTGGATGGGCGCACATTGCCCGCAGTGGTACGGGGCGCTGGGGCGCAGCTGGAGCAAATACCTGCTGTACAAGGACATGAACCGCCACCCGCTGAACCTGCTGCACCTGAAGGGCAGTGGCCTATGAGTCACGCCTACTTGCCCCTAACCGACCACTACGACGTGAAACGGGGCGCGGACGGCCACCGGTACATCAGGCCCCTGATCAAGGGCTTTAACCTGACCCGCATTCCGCTGCTTAACAAGTCCACGGCTTTTACCGAGCAGGAGCGGGAGGCGCTGGGCCTCGACGGGCTGCTGGCACCACAGGTCGATACGCTGGAGGTACTGGTCGAGCGGGCCTACCGGCAGTTCAGCAAGCAGCCTGACCCGCTGGAAAAGCATGTGTACCTACGCAACCTGCAAGACCGCAACGAGGTGCTGTTCTACGCGCTGCTGACAGCTCACATCGAGGAGATGCTGCCTATCGTCTATACCCCGACGGTCGGCGAGGCGGTCAAGCGCTTCAGCCAGATTTACCGCTACCCGCGCGGCCTGACCCTCAGCACCCGTAACATTGCCCGCGCCCATCAGGCCCTGGCGAACGTACCGCTCAACGATGTGCGAATCATCGTCGCCACCGATTCGAGCGCCATTTTAGGCATCGGCGATCAGGGCTTCGGTGGCATGGCGATCAGCATCGGCAAGCTCAGCCTGTAC
>JAGLBK010000090.1:0-5540 GCA_018260275.1 Deinococcus sp. | reverse complement strand
TGCCCGTCGAGCTGGACGTGGGCACCGGGCGCGAGGATCTGCGGGCCGACCCCCATTATCTGGGCGTCAAGCACGAGCGCCTTACCGGCGACGAGTACCTGAGCTTCATCGACCGCTTTGTCGAGGCGACCCTCAAGCGCTATCCCAAAGCGATCATCCAGTGGGAGGACTTCTCGAAGGACGCGGCGTTTAGTGTGCTGGAGCGCTACCGCCGGGTGGTGCCCAGCTTCAACGACGATATTCAGGGCACTGGCGCGGTGGTGCTGGCCGGGGTCATCAACGCCTGCCGTCTCAAGGCACAGACGCTGGGCGAGCAGGTCGTGGTCATCCACGGCGCGGGTGCGGGCGGGGCCGGGGTCGCGGCGGCCATCCGCGAGGGGATGCGGCGGGAGGGCCTGTTGCCCGACGAGATCGCCCGGCGCGTGTTCGTGCTCGACTCGCGCGGCCTGCTGACCGACGACCGCCCGATGGAAGACTACAAACGCTCCCTGGCGACGCCCCAGGCGCTGACCACCGGCTGGCGCGGCACCGACCTCCTCAGCGTGATTCAGGAGGCCGGGGCGACCGTGCTGCTGGGCCTTTCCGGCGTGCCCGGCACCTTCGACGAGGGCGTTGTGCGGGCGGCCCAGGCCAACACGCCGCGCCCGCTGGTCTTTCCGCTCAGCAACCCGACGGCCAACTGTGAGGCGCTTCCCGAGGACGTGCTGCGCTGGACGGACGGGCAGGCGATCGTGTGTACCGGCAGCCCCTTCGCGCCCGTGACCCTGAATGGCCAGACGTATGAGATCGGGCAGGGCAACAACGCCTTCATCTTTCCGGGCCTGGGCTTCGGCGCGATTCTGGCCCGCGTGCGCGAAATCACCGACGAGATGGTCACCGAGGCCGCCTACGCCCTGGCCGACTACACCGCCCGCCACCACCCGTCGCGCACCTACCCCCCGGTGGCCGAGCTGTCGAAAGCCAGTGTGCATGTCGCCGTAGCGGTCATCAAGCAGGCGCTGAAAGACGGGGTCGCTACCGAATTCAGCATTCGCCGGATGGACGACGTGGCGTTGCACGAGTTCGTCGAGCGCAAGTTCTGGCAGCCCAGGTACCTGCCTTTTCACGACGAGGGCTGAGAGGGGCTGGGGTCTATCTCAGTTTTGCGAGGTCGCGTCAGTGGATAACGGGAAATGAGTTCAGGTCTGCTCGGTGGCCCCCTCTGCTGAGCAGCTCTACGAGTCACCCCTTACTTCGCAAGGCCCTCTCTGCCTCGCAGCTTTGCAAGTCCCACAAGGGGCAAGGGTCAAAAATGGCGAAGCGTTCTTATCAATGGTTCGGACAGTTTCATAACTCAGGGTAGGGGAAATCTGAAATAGGCTGTCTGACACGCAAGCTACGTTACCCTCCTCCCAACCTCCCCCGCAGGTGGGGAGGAGCTAAAAACTTCGGTCTGGTCGTACTTTGCAGAATGGGATTTTAAAACTGTCCGAACCATTGTCTTATGTCAGATGCTCTATTGACCTCAGTAATTCTGGTATCTCGCAATCATGCGCTGCACCCCAAAAGTGCGCCAATGGTTGACAGTTCCGGTCAACTTTCCTAAAGTAGCCCCTGGCCTGCTCGTCAGGTCGCCTTTATCCAGAGACGGCGTGTGGGAACTGGTCACCACGGGTGTTCCAGACAAGCGCCGCAGCAACCGGCCTTCATCACGGCACGGTGC
Organism: Deinococcus sp.; assembly: GCA_018260275.1. Lineage (GTDB taxonomy): Bacteria > Deinococcota > Deinococci > Deinococcales > Deinococcaceae > Deinococcus. Next base: position 3,838 of record JAGLBK010000090.1, on the reverse strand, counting down.
TTCCCAGCCCCGGCAGAGTCCAACGATGGTTTGCAGACGCCGGGAACGATAAAGGAAGGGTGTTCCTCCGGGGCCAGAGCGCTCCGGGCGGGTTCCAACGGACAGACTTCAGGCGGGTGTGTCCCCTTCCGAATCAGGCTGCTCACGCGGCCCCAGCCAGGAAGGGGGCATCCTTTTTTGTGTTCTGTCCCCCGCCATATTCAGGAGGCCACCCTTGAGTGACATTGCCCTATCTCCATCAACTCTGCCCCCATCAGCTCTGCCCACCTCAGCTGTCCCCGCGCTCCAGTTCATAGATGTTCGCAAGACCTACCCCGGACAGGCCCAACCCGCCCTGCGCGACCTCACGCTGATCGTCCCCAGGGGCAGCCGCACCGGCATCATCGGGCGCAGCGGCGCAGGCAAAAGCACACTGGTGCGCCTGATTAGCGGCCTGGAAACCCCAGATGCCGGGCAGCTGCTGATCGCCGGACAAGACGCCGGGCAACTGAGCAGCAAGGCCCGCCGGGAGCGGCAGTCGCACACCGGGCTGGTGTTCCAGCACTTCAATCTGCTGGCGCAGCGCACCGCCCTGGGCAACGTGACTCTGCCGCTGGAACTGCTGGGCGTGCCGCGTGAGCGCCGCGAGGCCCGCGCCCGCGAACTGCTGGCGCAGGTGGGGCTGGGCGACTTCGCGGGCCGTTACCCGGCGCAGCTGTCCGGCGGGCAAAAACAGCGCGTCGGGATTGCCCGCGCCCTGGCGACCGACCCCGACCTGCTGCTGGCCGACGAGGCCACCAGTGCGCTGGACCCCGAAACCAGCGCCGGGATTCTGGAATTGCTGACGCAGCTTCAGCGCGAACGCGACCTGACCCTGGTCATCGTGACGCACCAGATGGAAGTCGTGCGGGCCGCCACGACGCACGTGGCCGTGCTGGACGCCGGGCAGCTGGTCGAGAGCGGCGAAACCCGCGCCCTGCTGGGCCATCCGGGGCATGAGGTGACCCGCGCCCTGCTGGACGCCCACCGCCCCGAAGTGCAGCTGGCCCCCGGCGAGGTGCTGCGCCACGTCAATCTGAAAGACCTGAGCAGCCAGACGCTGGCGGCGCTGGCCGGGCTGGGTGCCCGCATCGTGCTGGCCGAGGCTCATCCGCAGGGCGTGGACACCTGGCTGGCCCTGCCGGAAGCCCAGGCGGGTTTGCTCGCGGCCCTTAACTTGCAGGCGGTGGGCGCGTGAGCTGGGCCGAAATCTGGCCGCTGCTGTGGCAGGCGACGCTGGAAACCTTCCAGATGGTCCTGCCCGCCGCGCTGATTGCCGAGGTGCTGGGGCTGGCGCTGGGCGTGCTGCTCACGCTGACCCGGCCCGGCGGGCTGCTCGCCAATCGCCTGGTGAACCGCGTGCTGGACGCCATCGTCAACATCGGGCGCAGTTTGCCGTTCATCATTTTGCTGGTGCTGCTCATTCCGTTTACCCGCCTGATTACGGGCACCAGCATCGGCTCGACGGCGGCCATCGTGCCGCTGACCATCGCGGCGATTCCGTTCGTGGCGCGGCTGGTGGACGGGGCACTGTACGGCGTGCCCGGCGGCGTCATCGAGGCGGCGCGGGCCATGGGGGCCAGCACCGGCCAGATTGTGCACAAGGTGCTGCTGCCCGAGGCGCGGCCTGCCCTGATTCAGAGCTTCACGGTGATGCTGGTCAACCTGATCGGCTACTCGGCCATGGCCGGGGCCATCGGCGGCGGGGGCCTGGGCGACCTGGCGATTCGCTACGGCTACCAGCGCTTCGAGACCGACGTGATGATCGCCACCGTCATCGTGCTGCTGCTGCTGGTGCAGGGCGTGCAGTGGCTGGGCGACTGGGCCGCCAGCCGCGCTGACCACCGCTAAATTCCAGACCTTCCACTTCCTTCAAGGAGTTCTCAACATGCGTAAAACACTGTTCCTGTCGGCCCTGACCCTCGCCTCCTTCGCCAGCGCGGGCACCCTGCGCGTCGGCGCGACCCCGGTTCCGGCGGGCGAACTGCTGGACTTCGTGAAGCCCATTCTCGCCAAACAGGGCGTGGACCTACAAATTAAGGAATTCAGCGACTACGTGCAGCCCAACGTGGCGCTGGGCGAGGGCAGCCTGGACGCCAACCTGTTTCAGCACACGCCGTACCTCAATGCCTTTCAGCAGAACCGCCCGCTGAACATCGTGGTGGTCAGGAAGATTTATCTGCCGCCACTGGGCCTCTACAGCAAGAAGTATAAAAATGTGACTGATATTCCAAAGGGTGGCACCATCGCCGTGCCCAACGACCCCAGCAATGAGGCCCGCGCCCTGCTGCTGATTGAAAAGTCGGGGCTAATTCGCCTGAAAGCCGGGGCCGGGGTTAGGGCCACGCCCGCCGACATCGTGAGCAATATCAAGAACCTCAAGTTCCGTGAGCTGGAAGCCGCGCAGCTGCCGCGCTCCCTTCAGGACGTGGACGCCGGAATCGTGAATGCCAACTACGCGCTGGAAATCGGGCTGAACCCGGTCAAGGATTCGCTGTTTCACGAGAGCAAAAACAGCGTGTACGTCAACGTGCTGGCGACCACCAAAGACAAGCTGAACAACCCCGACCTGCAGAAGCTGGCGGCGGCCCTGACCAGCCCCGAGGCCAGAGCGTGGCTGCTCAAGAAGTACGGCGGCACCGTCATTCCCGCGTTCTGAACCCACTTTTCCCCTCACCTTCAAGGAGTTCCACCATGCGTAACCTTCTGATTCTGTCCGCCTTTGCCCTCGCCTCCGCCGCTTCCGCCGGAACCCTGCGAATTGGGGCCAGCCCGGTGCCACACGCCGAAATCCTGAACTTCGTCAAGCCGATACTCGCCAAGCAGGGTGTGACCTTGCAGATCAGGGAATTCAGCGACTATGTGCAGCCCAACCTGGCCCTGGCCGACGGCAGCATCGACGTGAACTACTTCCAGCATGTGCCTTACCTGAGCGCCTTCCAGAAGGACCGCCCGCTGGGTATCGTGGCCGGGGCCAAGATTCACGTCGAGCCGATGGGCGTGTACAGCAAGCGCGTCAGGAGCCTCAAGGAGCTGAAGAACGGCGCGACCATCGCCATTCCCAATGACCCCAGCAACAGTGGCCGCGCCCTGAAGCTGCTCGAACGCGCGGGTCTGATTCGCCTCAAGCCCTCGGCGGGCATCAGCGCCACCGTGATCGACATCACCACCAACCTCAAGCACCTCAAGTTCAGCCAGCTGGAAGCCGCGCAGCTGCCGCGCTCCCTTCAAGACGTGGACACGGCGGTTATCAACACCAACTACGCGCTCGATGGTGGCCTGAATCCACTCAAGGACGCGCTGCTGATCGAAGACAGCCACAGCCCGTATGCCAACGTGCTGGCCGTCAAGCCCGCCATGCTGAAGAACACCGATTACCTGAAACTGGTGAGGGCGCTGCAAAGCCCCGAAACCAAGGCGTTCATCTTGAAGAAGTACAACGGGGCCGTGGTTCCCGCGTTCTGAAGTCCCTAAATCCGGAAGCCCTCGCCAGTTTTGCGGGGGCTTTTGCTTTGGCTTCGTGGGCGGTGGAGGGCGTAGCGGCCAGTCCCGATTTCGGCCTCTCATACGGAATTAAAAAGATTCCCCAACCTTTTTGATTCTTTCCGTTTTACCCTCGCCTCTTGTGGGTGACTCGCAGAGCTGCGAAGCAGAGGGAGGGACTCGTAGAGCTGCGCAGCAGAGCCGCAAGGCGGCGGAAGGGTGACTGGTACAGCTCGCAGAGCGGGGGCATGTGACCAACGCGGAATGTGTCTGAATCAACTTAAATCCGTATCAGCCTTCAACCGTTTCGGCGTAGCCCTGCGCCTGCAAGTGAAAC
>JAGLBK010000008.1 GCA_018260275.1 Deinococcus sp. | reverse complement strand
ATGGGGCTGGCGCTGGGAGCCGCGCAACCGCTGGATGTGACCGCGTGGCTCGACGGCTTTCTGGGCGACAGTGGCACGCTGCTGGTTCACGACGGGCCGCTGCTGGCGCTGCTCGACGACTGGCTGTGTGGGCTGGATGCCGAAGCCTTTCAGGGGGCGTTGCCCTTGCTGCGGCGGGTGTTTTCACGGCTGGGCAAACCCGAGCGCCGTGCCATCGGCGAAAGTCTGCGCGGCGGCGGCCTGAGTGGGCAGCTGACCGAAACCGAGATCGACGAGGCGCGGGGTCTACAGGTCGTGCCAGTGGTGGCGCGATTATTGGGTTTACCTGTGTCGGGGCTGACTGGGCTGGACGCCGGGTGACCTTTGGCCGGTGGAGTATCTTCGGACTATGACTTTGCCTGCTCCCCGCCAACACGGTGCCGTGCGTCTCTGGTCGCTTCCGACTGGTCCCCTTCAGGAAAATACGTTGCTGGTGGCTGGAGCTAACAATCAGGGCTTTCTGATCGATCCCGGCGACGACGCGGCGCAGATTCTGGAGCTGGTGAAGCAGTCGGGGGTGACGGTGCAGGCCATTTTGCTGACACATGCCCATTTCGACCATATCGGGGCAGTGCAGCCGGTGCGGGAGGCGCTGCGCGTGCCGGTTTACCTCCACCCCGCCGACGCCCCCCTGTACGCGGCGGCGGCCAGCAGCGCGGCCCGCTGGAACCTGCCGTTCGTGCAACCCGAAGCGCCTGAACATCAGATCAGTCAGGGACAGGTTTTTACGGCGGGCGACCTGTCGCTGACCGCCCGTGAACTGCCGGGCCACGCGCCGGGCCATGTGGTTTTTGTAGGCGACGGCTTCGTGATCGCCGGAGACACCCTGTTTGCGGGCAGCATCGGGCGCACCGATCTGCCCGGCGGCAACCATCCGCAGCTGATTGAGGGCATTCAGCGCGAGCTGTTGCCTTTGCCCGCAGCGACGGCGGTGTATCCAGGGCACGGGCCAGCGACCACCACCGGACGCGAGCAGCAGACCAACCCGTTCCTACGCTGAGGCGGAGAGCAGGGAGTTATGACGCTGGCACTTCGCCTTGCTTGATTTCGATAAGCGCCAGCGCCACTTGTAACGCCTCTATCCGCCGCAGCGTCAGCGTGTGCTGAGCGGGCTTCAGCTTGCCGCCCGCGAGTGTCTTTTCACACTTGCCCAGCAGCGAGGCGAGGGCGCGGTGGGCTTCGGAGAGTTGGATGGGAGCGAAGGTATTCTTTTCAGCACATTCATTTCAGCCCATCCTATTCCAATACTGCCGCGCCCAGCCTACTCAAATCCCGGTCAAAGGTAGCGACGCGCTGGCCCGTGCTGCTGCCCAGTGCCGCCAGATAAGCGTCGGCAAAATCCACGTTGTAGGCGGCGAAAAGTTGAAAACCTGCATGTCCTGTTCAGAGGGTCGCTCGGGGCCATCGTTGCTGTTTTGCTGTGCCTGATTTTTGGCAGGAAACTTCTCCCCAGTTGGGTAAAAGCTGTACTCCTGGCGCTCCTGCTTTTGCTTGGGGCTGGGTTTGTTTGGGTGGCTTTGACCCTATTGAGTGTCCCGTAAGTAAGGAAAGGGGCCAGAGCCGATGCCGTGGCCCCGCATCACATATCGTCCATACTCCATTCTTCTGCGAACTCCCACCAGTCAACAATAAAAAGTATCCGTTTCAATTCATCTTCAAGGCTAAGCAGATAGTCATTCTGCCACCAAGTTATAACCATGCTCGACTTGCACATGCCTGACTGTTTGGTTACCCCTGAAGTAAAGTATGCTTGAATTTGAACATCTGGTAGCTTTTCCGCTTTACCAAAGAACGAACTTGGTTCATCTTTCTCAAATCCTGGCAATGGTGTGATGTCCGGGGGAAGCGTCAGATTGGATTTTTCTCTCGCCCACTGGATTTTGTGGTCATTGAGGCGAGTGCATGGGTAGCCCTCAATCAGTCCTGCATAGACCAGGCGTTGCTCCAGTTGGGTGAGGGTGGCTTCCACACCATCAGCAAAAACCCACTTTTTCTCCATAAAATCCTCCATTCGATAAGGGGCCAGAGCTAACGCCCCAGCCCCCTGCCTTGTCCATCACCTATCGCCCATCATCCATCACCCTACTTGTCCCGGATATCCCACCCTTTCCCGCGCACCGCCGCAATCTGCGCGGCAAAGACCGGCTCCACTTCCTCGTCGGTCAGTGTTTTCGCGCCCCGGTAGGTCATCCGCACCGCCACCGAGCGGTTGCCCACGCCGACCTGCTCGCCCGTGAACACGTCAAAGGGTTCCACGCTTTCCAGAATGCTGCCCCCCGCGTCCTGCAACACCTGCACGATTTCGCCGTAGCTGACGCCCTGGGGCGCAATCACGGCCAGGTCACGCAGCGCGGCGGGGGCGCGGCTGGGGTCGGCAAAGGCCCACTCGCGCCCCGGCAGCGGCAGGGCGACTTCCATGATGAAGGTGTCACCCTTGAGGCCAAATTCGGCAGCGATTTCGGGGTGAAGTGCGCCCAGATAGCCGACCTTTTTCCCATTCCAGAGGACATTTCCAGCAATGCCGGGGTGCAACGCGGCAGGCAGGTCGCCTTCACTCGCCTGTTCCAGTTCAAAACTCGCGCCCAACGCCGACGCGAAGCTCTGCACCAGTCCCTTGAACACGCTGAAGCCGCCGCGCACGCCGTCCTGATAGGTTCTGGCCGCGAGGTCGCCGCGCATCAGCAGGCCCAGGCGCTCGGTTTCGCCCGCCGCTGGGAAAATCCGCCCGATTTCAAAGAGCAGCACGCGCTCGCCCTTGCCGTAGCTGCCCGCCGCCTTCAGGAGCGAGGGGTACAGCGCGGTACGCATCCCGGTGCGCTCGGCGGTCATGGGGTTGCGGAGCTTCACGTTCGGCGCTTCGGTGCGAGCTTTGGCGGCCTCGTCGTCGCTGGTGAAGGTGTAAGTTACAGCCTCCTGAAAGCCCAGCCCAGACAGCGTGCGGCGCAGGCTGGCGCGGCTTTCGCTGGGGGCCGATGCGCCCAGATTGCTGTCGTGGACGCGCAGGTGGGGCAGCGTTTCGGGCAGGTTCACGAAGCCGTGCAGACGGGCGACTTCCTCGGCCAAATCCTGCCAGATGACCATATCCACGCGCCAGGACGGCGGCGTGACGGTCAGGCTGTCGCCCTCGCCCGACACCTTGCAACCCAAACGGGTGAGGATGTCGCGCATCTCGGCGGTGGCGACTTCCATGCCCAGCAGCTTGCGAATCTGGTCGCCCGTGGCGGTAATGTCGGCGGGCAGTTCGGGTGTGCCAACCAGCGTTTGCCCCGCTTCGGGCGTGCCACCGCCATATTCGCGTAGCAGCTCCGCCACGCGCACGGCAGCTTTGGGGGCCAGCAACGGGTCTACACCGCGCTCGTAGCGGTACACGGCGTCGGTCTTGAGGCCCAGGCGAGTCGCGGTCAGCCTCAGCAGGACGGGGTCAAAGTGCGCGGCCTCAATCACCACGTCGTGGGTGTCGGCCCGCACATGCCCGTGGTCGCCGCCCACGATGCCCGCCACGCCCAGCACATGCGCACCCTGCTTCGGCTCGCCCATCACCGAGAAGGCGTCAGCTACGGTCATAATCGGCTCGTCGGCCATGCCGCCGTCCAGAATCAGCAGGTCTTCCGGCCCGGTCTGGTGCGTGTTCCCAATCAAATCCTTGACCAGTTCGCCGTCGCGCAGGCCAAAGGCCACCACCAGACGGTCATTCGCCACGTCGCGGCGGTCATACAGCGCGGTGGGCTGGCCCAGTTCCAGCATCACGTAGTTGCTGGTATCCACAATGAGGTCAATCGGGCGCATCCCGGCGAGGCTCACCCGGCGCTGCATCCACAGCGGGCTGGGGCCGTTCTGCACGCCAGCCACGGCGCGGGCAGCGAAATGGTCAGAGCCGGAGCGCACTTTTTTCTGCGGGTCGCGTTCCAGAATGCGGCCTTTTGGGGGCAGGGAAATGCTGATTTCTCCTGGCTGGGTCGGCGCGGCGGGGATATTGGGTTCCTTCAATTCCAGCTTCAGGAAGGCGGCGAGTTCGCGGCACAGGCCCAGGGCGCTGAGCACGTCGGCGCGGTTGGGCGTGACTTCGATGTCCAGCACACTGTCGGCGGGCCACAGCTCCTGCATGGGCGTGCCGGGTTTGGCCGTCCCCGCCGGGAAGGTCATGATTCCAGCATTGCTCTCGCCGATGCCCAGTTCCCTGGCGCTGGCGCACATGCCCCAGCTGGGTACGCCCTGCATTTCGCGCACGCCGTAGGTCATTTCGCCCAGGGTGGTGCCGGGGGTGACCAGGGCGACCATCGTGCCAGCGGGCAGGCCCACCGCGTTGGCCGCGCCGGTAGCGACGGTTTGCGTTCCCTGTGCGCCCACATCCAGCGTCAGCTTGGTGAGTTGCGTACCCGGCATAGGTTCGGCGGCCTGCACGGCGGCCAGCAGCACGCCAGCGGGCGGGGCGGGCGACTCGTCGATGCCTTCCAGGGGCAGGCCCAGCTGGGCAAAAATGGGTTCCAGTTCGGAGACGGGCGGCAGTTGGGGAATCAGTTCTTTGAGCCAGGAGTAGGGGAGTTTCATGGTTGGGTATCCTTTGTTCTAATTCGTGATAGACGGTAAATAATGCAGCATTCCCAGGGCTTTCAGGAGGCCCTGCTCAACTTCGCTGAGTTCGGAGGCGGTCAGGTCGCCCAGCTTGCGAATGAACTTCTGGCGGTCAACCGTCGTGACCTGATGGCAGATGGCAAAACTGTCGTCCGACAGGCCCGCAGACGTGACGGGGATGGTGGTATGACTCCGCCGCGCCTGCCTGGAACTGGAAGTGACTGGAACCACGTTGAACGATTTCCAGCCTGCCAGCGCGTTGTAATTGTCGCTGCTGACGATGATTCCGGGACGAATTCCCCGCTGCTCACTGCCCGAGCAGGGTTCGAGTTCCACCATCCAGACCTCGCCGCGTTTCACTCGGCCTTCTCCTGAATGCCCTGCCTCCAGACTTCCAGCCCCGCTTCTTCCCAGGCGGGGTCAAGGTCAAGCTCCGTTCCGGCAAATTCCTCGGCAAAGGCCCGCATCTCGGCATTGATGCGCTCGTGCTCCAGCTGCCGCGCCAGTCCCTCAATCGCCGCCCGTGCCAGCGCCGTCGCACTCTCGCCGGACGCTTTGGCATGTTGCATCAGCACCGCGTGAACGTGGTCAGGAATGGGGATGTGCATGTTTTTCATGTCAATAGTTTATGACATCTTATGTGCCAAATCGTGCACCAGCCCGCGCAACACTTCCGGCACCAGATTCACCTCAGCCAGCCGCGCCACATCTACCCACTGCGGCTCGTAGTGGTTGCCCTCGCTCTGGCGGATGCCCTCGGGGCCGTCGCCCAGGCGCATTTCGCCGCCGGTCACTTCGCACAGAAAGTAATGCTCGTGGCTCTGCAAATTGTCCATTTCCAGCACCTGTTGGCCCACGTTTACGGTCAGATTGACTTCTTCCAGCACCTCGCGGGCGCAGGCTTCGGCGGGGGTTTCGCCTTCCTCAATGCCGCCGCCGGGGAGCGTGGCGTAATGCTTACCATTTTTGCGGCGCAGCATCAGCAGAATCTGGTGCTGGTCGTTGAAGATCAGGGCAGCGGCGCGGGGGCGCAGGGGTTGGGTGGTCACAGGTGTTCCTCCAGATAATGGTGTAGAGCGCCCAGATATAGCGGGTAAAACTGCTCTGGCGTGTGCTTCAGCTTCAAGCGGAGTTCGGACAGCGGCATCCAACTTGGCGCGGCAGTTTCGCCCGCCTGAGCTACCGGGTCGCCGTCGGCTTCACACAAAAAGGTGCTGAGCAAAATGGAATAACCGCCCGATAGATTCTGAGTGATGCAGTAGGGCACAAAACTTTGCACGTCGTAGCCCAGCACCTCACGGCGCAAGGTTTCCGGCTCGCCCACGATGCGTGTCAGGTCAGGCCAGTTTCTTCGTGGACTTCTCGGTGCAGGGCCTCAAAAACATTCTCGTACTCGCGCAATTTGCCCGCCGGAAGTTCCAGCAGGCCGTCTTCAATGCCGACGCCGGGTTTGCGCCGCTCTTGCAGCAACACGCAGGGCCGACCCTCCACCGTGCGGCGAATCAGTGCGCCGACACAGGGAATAGCGAAGGTTTCAGTCATGGCAGCACGTTCCGGTAGATGTCGTCCAGCGTCAGCGAGAGGCCCAGGCAAGGCACGCCGATTTGCTCGTCGCCACGTATTTCGCGCATCTGCCATTTGCCGTCTACCCGCTGATATTCCACGACATAGCGTTCGTCCTGCGAGACGATCAGATACGTTTGCAGGCTGGGAATGCCGGTGTAGACGCTGTATTTGTGACGGCGGTCGTTGTGCGCGGTGCTGCCCGACGACACCTCGGCCAGAAAACAGGGCGCGGTTTCGTAGTAGTCGTGCGGCTGGTGCTTATCGCAGACCAGCATCACGTCAGGGTAAAAGTATACCGATTCCGAGGGAATGTAGACCTGCATGTCGGACTGATAAATGCGGCAGCCTTTTGCGTCGGCGACGGGAAAAAGCGTGGCAAATATCCGCCCACTGATACGGGTATGTTTGCCACTGGCTCCCGCCTGAGCGTGCAGCGGATACACGGACCCGCCGACATACTCACGCTTGAACGGGCTTTCGCGTTCGGTGCGGAGGTATTCGGCCTCGGTCATGGCTTTGGGGGCAAGGTCCGTCATGAGGATAGGATAGGGGATGAGAAATTACGGCTGATGAAACCACTGCTTAAATTGTTGTAACAGCTTCCCAAATACAGATAATTCTTTCTCGGATATTTCAGATTTGGATAATTCTTTCTTTCTGACATCTTGCAGTTTTTCAAATCACTGAATATCCGCGTCCCAGACGTCATTTTTCCGGATTCAAAGATTTTCTTCGTACTAAAGGGCATATTTCCATTTAGCGTCGCTAACTCGAACCGTTTCCGCGGCCAATTTGGCACATCTTTTCGATGGCAATGTCAGAGGTCATCAAAAATCCTGCTGGGATAGACCTAAAGAAATCTGTCGTAATCGCTGTTTTTGATACTATTCATGAATTTAGCCGTCTGGGACGCCATTTCAAAATCTGCAAGATGTCAGGTTTCCGATTTATCATAAGGGAAACATTCACGCTCCCACGTCTTATCTTTACTCCAGATGTGTACTCTTTGGCACCCTTCACAGCGCCAAATTTCCATCGTCGGTAATTCAATTAGCAAATATAAATCCCATAATGCTTTTTCAAGTAATTCTTTGGAGATTTTATATCTCTCCAAAGTGGTTATTTCACTCCAGCTCTCTAATTCTTCAAAACCGTCGGATTCACTGATGGAATCCTGAATTAAAGAGGAAATATTGTATAGATGTTCTTCGGTAAAACCTTTTGCCTTGAAATTAGACGGGAAATACATATCACTTGATACATATCCACATGAGCAATAATATTTGCCCACTTTCTTACCCCAACTCGCCCCGGAACTGCCCCATCACCCTGGGGTCGTTGGCGTAGAAGTAGCGAATATCCGGAATCCCATACTTCAGCATGGCAATCCGCTCCGGCCCCAGCCCAAACGCGAAGCCCGTTTTACCTTCGTACAGGCGCGGCTTTCCGGCTTGCTCGCGCAGGTCGTCCACGGCTTTGAACACGTTGGGGTGAACCATGCCGCAGCCGCCCAGCTCCAGCCATTTGCTCTCGCCACGCGGGTTTTCCCAGTACACGGCGAAGTCGGCCCCCGGCTCCACGAAGGGGTAATAGCTCGGCTGAAAGCGCACCTTCGCGCCCGTGCCGTACAGCCCCCGCGCCATCTCGGCGATGGTGCCCTTGAGGTCGGCCATGCTGATGCCGTCGCCCACCACCAGGCCCTCCAGCTGGTGAAACATCGCCTCGTGGGTGGCGTCGGTGGCCTCGTAGCGGTAGACCTTGCCCCGGCTGACCATCTTCAAATCCGGGTCGTGCTCGATCATGTAGCGAATCTGCATATTGGACGTGTGGGTACGCAAAAGCCGCCCATCTTCCAGCCAGAAGGTGTCCTGCAACTCGCGGGCAGGGTGATACCAGGGGATGTTCAGCGCCTCGAAGTTGTAGTGCTCCTCCTCGACCTCCGGCCCCTCGGCGACCTCGTAGCCCATGCGGGTAAAAATGCCGATAAGGTCGTCGTACACGCGGCTAATCGGATGCAGTCCGCCGCTGGGCAGCCCTAGCCCCGGCAAGGTTACGTCAATAGCTTCGCTCGCCAGTTTGGCGTCCAGTGCGGCGCGTTTGAGGGTGGCTTCCTTCTCGTCCAGCGCGGCCTGAATCGCGGCACGAACCACGTTGATTTCCGCGCCGCGTGCTTTGCGTTCCTCGGGCGGCAGCTTGCCGAGCGTGCCCAGTTCCCTGGTGACGAGGCCGGACTTGCCGACATATTTGGTCTTGACCGCCTGGAGCGTTTCCAGCGTGTCGGCGGCGTTGATTTCCTGAAGGGCAGTTTCTTGCATGTTGTCTGACATTTGTACTCCTGGAGTGCTTTCGATACGCCCTATAAATCTGGGGAACAAAAAACCTTAGACCTTTAGACTCTTGGACCTTTAGACATAAAAAATCCCGCCAGCACGGAGCAGGGCGGGACAGCGCACCGGACAGCAATCAGCCCGGCGTCTGCCCGCGGCCCATAAATGGCGAAAGTGTACCGTTCACGCCGCCCAGCCTACCAGATGCCCTTTAAGATGAGGCCATGAGCGAGGTCAATCCGGAAGTTTTTTTGCTCGCCACGGGCGTTCTGCTGGTGGTCAGTCTGGTGGTCAGTCGGCTGGGCGGGCGGCTGGGAATTCCGGGGCTGCTGCTCTTTCTGGGCGTGGGAATGCTGGCCGGAACTGACGGCCTGGGCATCGAATTTGGCGACTATCAGCTGGCGCAGACGCTGGGGACGGTGGCGCTGTGCTTCATTCTGTTTCAGGGCGGGCTGGGCACCGACTGGGGGCATACCAAACCGGTGATTCGCAAGGGCGTGAGCCTCGCCACCATCGGCGTGCTGGTCACGGCGGGCGTGATGGCGGCGTTCGCGCATTTCGCCTTTCACTGGGAATGGCTGCCCGCATGGCTGCTGGGCGCGATTGTCTCCAGCACCGACGCCAGCGCCGTCTTCAGTGTTCTCAAGGAGCGGGCGCTGGGCCTGAAGGGGCAGATTGCGCCGCTGCTGGAATTCGAGTCCGGCGGCAACGACCCGATGGCGGTATTCCTCACGCTGGGCATTCTGGAACTGATAGCCCACCCCGGCGCGGGCGTGCTGAGCATCGTGCCGCTTTTTTTAGAAGAAATGGTGCTGGGCGCGGTCATGGGCGGGGTGCTGGGGTATCTGGCGCTGCGGGCGCTGAACCGCTTTCAGTTGCAATTCGAGGGCCTGTATTCGGTGCTGAGCCTCGCGCTGGCGCTGATTGTTTTCAATGCCACGGCGGTGGTGGGCGGCAGCGGCTTTCTGGCGATTTATATTGCCGGGGTCATCATCGGCAACGCCGAATTTATTCACAAGCGTACCATTCTGTCTTTTCACGACGGTATCGCCTGGATTATGCAGGTCGTGATGTTCCTGACGCTGGGGCTGCTGGTCAACCCGCACGAGCTATGGCCTACCGCCGGGCTGTCGCTGGCCTGCGCACTGGTGCTGGTGCTGGTGGCGCGGCCCCTCAGCGTGCATCTGGCGCTGCTGTTCAGCAACATGCCCTTTAACCAGCGCAACATGGTCGCCTGGACGGGGCTGCGCGGCGCGGTGCCGATCGTGCTGGCGACCTTACCGCTGGTGGCGAAGGTGCCGCAGGCCCACGAGCTGTTCAATATCGTGTTTTTTATCGTGCTGACCAGCGTTTTGCTGCAAGGCACCACCCTGGTACGGGTCGCGCAGTGGCTGGGCGTACGCGCCGAATTGCCGACCCAGACCGAGTACCCGATCAGCTACACGCCCACCGGCCACAGCAAAAACGCGATGGTCGAGGTGGAGGTGATGCCCGGCAGCCTGGGCGCGGGCCGGCGCATCATGGACCTGAACCTGCCGCCCGACGCGCTGGTGGTACTGGTCAACCGGGGCGGCGAGTTCCTGATTCCCAAGGGCCCCACCGAGTTGCAGCCCGGCGACAATGTGCTGGTGCTGGCCGGGCCGGAAGACCTGGAGCGGATTCAGACGCGGCTGAGTCGTCCCGCGCTGGCCGCTGGCGTGGGGTAGCCCTGCCACCGTCTCGTCTGGCCTGCAAAGACACACCCGCTGCCCGGTCGCACCCGGAATGTTAACGTACCCGTATGACTCAGAAACGCGACTCTGCTGCCCCGGATAGGGCTGTCTTCGACCTGATCGCCCAGGAAGGCGAACGCCAGCGCACCGGCCTGGAACTGATCGCCTCCGAGAACTTCACCAGCGCCGCCGTGCGCGAGGCCCAGGGCAGCCTGCTGACCAACAAGTACGCCGAGGGCTACCCCGGCAAGCGCTGGTACGGCGGCTGCGAAGTGGTGGATAAGGTGGAGCAGCTCGCCATCGACCGCGCCAAGGAACTGTTCGGCGCGGCGTGGGCCAATGTGCAGCCCCACAGCGGCAGCAGCGCCAACCTGGCCGTGTACAACGCCCTGCTGGAACCCGGTGACGTGGTGCTGGGCATGAACCTTTCGCACGGGGGCCACCTGACCCACGGGAACAAGGCCAACTTTTCGGGCCTGCGCTACAGCATGGTGGACTATAAGGTCGACGAGAAGACCGAGCTGATTGACATGGCCGAGGTGCGCCGCATTGCCCTGGAAAGCAAGCCCAAGATGATCATCGCCGGGGCCAGCGCCTACAGCCGGATTATCGACTTCGCGGCTTTCCGCGTCATTGCCGACGAGGTGGGTGCGATTCTGTTTGCCGACATCGCCCACATCGCGGGCCTGATCGCGGCGGGCGAGCATCCGGGCGCCTTGCCCCACGCGCATGTGGTCGCCAGCACCACCCACAAGACCCTGCGCGGGCCACGCGGCGGCATCATCATGACCAACGACGCTGACATTGCCGCCAAGATTGACCGTGCCGTGTTCCCCGGCTACCAGGGCGGCCCGCTGGAGCATGTGATCGCGGCCAAAGCGGTGGCGTTTGGTGAGGCGCTGCAACCCGAATTTAAAACTTATGCCAAACAGATTATCGCCAACAGCCGCGCCCTGGCCGCCGAGTTCGAGAAGAAGGGCTACCGCATTGTTTCGGGCGGCACCGACAACCACCTGCTCGTGCTCGACCTGCGGGCCCATGGGCTGAACGGCACCAAGGCGACCAAGGCGCTGGACGCCAACCACATCACCATCAGCAAATCCACACTGCCCTACGACACCGAGAAAATCATGCACGGCGGTGGCATCCGCATCGGCACGGCGGCGGTGACCACGCGCGGCATGACCGAGAAGGATATGCCCAGGATTGCCGACCTGATTGACCGGGCGCTGAAAGGCGAGGACGTGCAGGCCGAGGTTCATGAGTTCGCGGGTGGGTTCCCGCTGCCCTGATTGGCGAAGATGGATGATAGATGATGGGTGATAGAGGCCGTCTCTATCATCCATCATCCATTTTCTATCCTCTTACAGCACCGCTTCCAGCCCACTGAGGCACTCCTCGGCTATTGCCCTTGCCAGCGGATCGCGGGTGCTTCGGGCATAGCTGACGCCCTGTTGTAGGTGGTGCTGGCCTGTTTTCGCGTCGCCCATCAGCGCGTAAGTCTGGTAAAACGCCAGATGCACGTGCCCCAGCAAAATATCGCGGGTGCGCTCGGGAGGCAGGGTACGCAGCAAATCGAGCGCGTCTCGGTAGGCCTCCAGCGCCTTGCGGGTTTCGCCCTCGACGGCCCATTCGCGGCCCAGTTGCAGGTCGCGTGCGGCGGTGAGGTAGGCGGGGCGCATGGGGAGATTATAGGTGGTGTGGCTACAGGCTACATTCGCCACGGTCTGCACACCAGGGCTTCCGCAAAGTCGGTTCAATTTTGAACTCGGTGTAAATACTAATGGATGCCCCAGAGAAAAATCCCGATTTCATCAGGAACCAAGTTTCATTCAAGCGGCAGGATTTCTGTTTATCCCGTAATACTGGTTACCTGTTATTCGTTTTCGGGACTTTGCGGTTGCCCTGTCTGCACACTCAGGGCGCAGCGACGAGACTCAGTCGCGTGCTCAGTGGGTTCGCCAATTCAGCCAGGCAGCCCCAGCAGTGGCGCCCCCACAAAGCGCCGGATGTGCTCGTCCAGTGTGACCAGTTGCAGCCCCGACACCTGCGCCTGGGCCACTAGCACCCGGTCGAAGGGGTCGCGGTGCGCCCAGTCCAGTTCACCCGCCCGCAGCGCATGAGGGGCGGTGATGGGCAGCAGGTCGGCCCCGAGCGCGGTGACTGCGCCCTCCACATCAGCCAGAAAGGGGGCCGTGCTAGGCAGTTTGCCCAGGTGATGCTTGATGGACATTTCCCAGACGCTGGCCGCACTGATAACCAGCTCATGCTCCTGCAAGGGCTGCCGCAGCGCCTGGGGCAAACGCTCGTCATCCGACACCAGCCACAGCAGAATATGCGTATCCAGCAGCAGCCTCATTCCCAGTCCGCCAGTTCTTCCTCGCTCAGGGGGCGCATCAACTCGGCATTTTCAGCCTCGGATAGATTGATTTTCCCGGCCAGCAGCCCGAACTGGCGCGGGCGCTTTTGCTCCAGCGGCACCAGCCGGGCATACGGCTTGCCCCCCTTCGCCAGAATGATTTCCTCGCCCGCGTGCGCCCGCTCGACCAGCCGCGAGAGGTGCGTTTTGGCGGCGTGAAGATTGACGATTTCGGGCAGGTCGCCTGGCGATCTGGAACCCGGCGGCTTGGAACCGGTCATAGGGCCAAGTCTAAGCCAGCGCCAGCCCTCGCCTAGCCGCACCGACCTTGCCCACGCCGCCAACTCGCTACAGTAGCTCTATGAAGTACGTTTCCACACGCGGCGCGGCCAATCTGGGCCAGTTCTCGGATGTTCTGCTGATGGGCCTCGCGCCCGACGGCGGCCTGGCGATGCCCGAGAGCATCCCGACTTTTTCGCCCGCCGAAATTGAAGCCCTGCGCGGCCTGAGTTATCCCGACCTCGCCTACGCGGTCATGCGGCCCTTCATCAGCGACATTCCCGAGGCCGATTTGCGGGCGCTGCTGCACGCCACCTACACCGAGGAAGCCTTTCACAGCCGCGAGATTACGCCGCTGACACCGCTGGGCGACTCCGGTTTATACCTGCTGGAACTGTCCAACGGCCCCAGTCTGGCCTTCAAGGATATGGCGATGCAATTTCTGGGCCACGTTTTCGAGTACACGCTGGAAAAACGCGGCCAGCGGCTGAATATCCTGGGCGCGACTTCGGGGGACACGGGCAGCGCCGCCGAGTACGCCATGCTCGGCAAGCCGCGCGTGAACGTGTTCATGCTCTCGCCGCAGGGCCGCATGAGTGCCTTTCAGCAGGCGCAGATGTACGGGCTGAACGAGCCGAACATCTTTAACATTGCCGTGGAGGGTGTGTTCGACGATTGTCAGGACTTGGTGAAGGAAGTCAACGGCGACGCCGAATTCAAGGAAAAATACGACATCGGCGCGGTCAACAGCATCAACTGGGCGCGGGTCATGGCGCAGGCGGTGTACTACTTCAAGGGATACTTCGCGCTGGGGCTGCCCGCCGGGGCTGAGGCTGATTTCAGCGTCCCGAGCGGCAATTTCGGCAACGTCTTCGCCGGATACCTCGCTAAACGCATGGGCCTGCCGATTGGCCGCCTGCTGGTCGCCAGCAACGAAAACGACGTGCTGCACGAGTTCTTTAGTACCGGAAACTACCACGTCCGGCCCGCCGCGCAGGTCGCGCAGACCTCCAGCCCCAGCATGGACATCGGCAAGGCCAGCAATTTCGAGCGCTATCTGTACCTGATTGCGGGCAGCGACGCCATTCAGACCAAAGGCTGGTGGGATGAAGTCGGCGCGTCTCGCCCGGTGAACTTGCAAGGTTCGGCCCACTGGGACGCGGTGCAGGCCAGTGGCTTCAGCGCGGGCCGCAGCACGCACGCCGACCGCCTGGCGACGATTAAGCGCATCGACACGCAATTTGGCCGCCTGATCGACCCCCACACCGCCGACGGCGTGCTGGTGGGCGAGCAGTTCAAGCGCCCCGGCGTGCCGATGGTCTGCCTGGAAACCGCCCTGCCCGCCAAGTTCGAGGAAACCGTGATCGAGGCGGTGGGCCGCGCCCCCGAGCGCCCCGCCCGCTTTGCCGGAATTGAAAAAGGCGAACGCTTTTGCGAGGTGCTGCCGAATGACGTAGCGGTGCTCAAGGCGTTTATCGCTGGCAAGCTGGATAAATAAATCTCTATGGCCGACTTAATCGCGTGGACAATCGTGCAGGACGAAAAAGGCCGGATTCTGCTGGGGCGGCGCGACAAAACCAGCTTTGCCAGTGGCCTCTGGAACCTGCCCGGCGGCGCAGTGGAAGCGCGGGAAGCCCTGGCCGATGCAGCGGCGCGGGAACTGCGCGAGGAAACCGGGTTGCTGGTCAGCCCCGCTAACTTGCACCATATCGGCATGAACCGCTACGACGTGGTCGGAGAGCGGGGGCGCGCCCAGGGGGTGAATTTCTTCTTTCTGGCGCGGGAATGGGAGGGAAAGCCACAACCACTGGAAAACACCTCGGAAGTGGGCTGGTTTGATCCCGAACGGCTTCCGGCAGATTCGTTGCCCTGGCTGGTGCGGGCGTTGAAAACCCACCTGCTGTCCGGGCAATTCTTTGCCGAGCAGGTGGACTGATGATGGGGTACAGTCATCCTCTTTACCCCGGGTAAGTTTTTGGCATCACCTGGATCTATTAGCGGATAGCCACGCGGAAGCAGGCGCTGCCCGATTCGCCCGCGGCCACGTCCCCGAGGTCGACATTCAGGGTCCCCTCGCCGAATGCACCACCGCCCGTGCCCGTCAGCGTACCGCCGTCGGCATCTGCCGCTGAAGTCAGCTGATTGGTCGTGGTCGTCGCTGTGGTCTTGCGCGTCAGCTGAATGCCCTTGCCCGCGCCGTAAGCGTCCACGTTGGCCTTGGTGTTGCCCGGTACCTGATCGGTGATGGAATAGCTGGGCAGAGCCACGCTGCCGTAATTGTTGTAGGCCAGGCAGTATTCCAGGACGTCGCCGGGCACGCCGTCTGCACTGCTCAGGCTGGCAGCGGTGCCACGCGTGATGTTCTGGCCGGTCTTCTGTAGTTTGGGGTAAATCACGTCGGTCAGCGCGGGGGCCGAGGTGACGGCGCTTATACCGTCTGCCAGGGCGGTGACCGTATTGGACAGCTGGGTCTGGTTGGTGTTGGCTGCCAGGGCCGCGTTGGTCACCACCGTGATGGTCTGCGTGTTTCCGGCGGACAGGCTGGCAACTGTGAAGGTCAGCTTCTGCCCGGCTACGGCGGGGTTGGTGCCGACCAGCGCGGGCGTACCGCTGGCCGAGGCGTAGGTCAGCCCGGCGGGCAGCGTATCGGTCACCTGCACATTAGTCGCGGCCGCGTTCCCGGTGTTCTGAACGGTCAGCGTATAGGTCAGCTGCGTGGGCGAGATGGTCAGGCTGGTGTCCTTGGCCGGGTTGGGCGTTACCCGCAGGTATTTGCTGTCGACCGTCTTGGTCACGCTCAGGCTGGGCAGTTGTGGGGCCTGGACTGGAATGGTGAAGGTGGCCGCACCCGCCGTGACCGTGGCGTCACTGTTCTTATTGGTCGTGCTGGTCAGGCCGTAGTTGTCGGTGGCGGTGTAATCGAAGGTGGCGCTGCCTACGAAGCCCGCTGCCGGGTCGAATTTCAGGCTGGCGGCCTGGGCCGGGGTCAGCACGTCGCCCGACTTGACCGGCGTGCTGCCGTCGGCGTAATACAGCACGCCGCTGGCCGCGCTGGGCAGGGTGGCAATGATGTAGCTGACAATGCTGCCGCCCGCGTTGCTGTCGCTGGCGCTGAGGCCGCTGATGGTGGTGGCCGCAGCGGTGTTGGACAGGGCCGGGTTGAGCACGTCGGCGGGAACAGGCGGGGTAGCGGTCACGGTTTCAGTCAGGGTAGCGGTAGCGGTCTGACCGTAGCTGTCGGTGACTCGGTAGGTCACGGGGGTGGCCGTACCTGCGTAGTTGGTGGCGGGGGTAAAGGTCACGCTGCCGTCTGTCTGCACGGTGTAGCTGCCCTGCCCTGGTACGGTCAGGGTCTTGCTGTCGCTGCTGAGGGTACTGCCACTGGGCGGATTGACGAAAACGACGCTGCTGGGAACCAGGCCGCTGCCGCTGTCGTTGCTCAGGACGGCTTTGTTGACGGGCGTACCGGCTGGCGTGCTGGCGGTATCATTCTGGGCCACGGGCGCGGCTATCACGGTGTCGGTATCGGTGGTGCTAGTGCTGCTGGCCGGGGCGGTATTGGTCACGCCGCCCGGCGGGCTGACCGTGGCCGTGTTGCTGATGCTGCCGCTCGTGGCGGTGACGGTGCCAGTGACCTGGAAAGTCACCGAGCTGCCCGCAGGCAGGCCGAGGCTGCCGCTGTAGCCGCCGCTGGCAGGCAGCCCGGTGGGGCAGGTGGCACCGCCCGACGCTGCCGTACAGGTCCAGTTCGACAGCGACACGCCGTTGAAGGTGGTATCAGCAAAACTGGCCGTGGTGTTGCTGGGGCCGCCGTTGCTGACCACGATGGTGTAGGTCACCTGCTGGCCCTTGATGACATTGCTCTGGCCGTCGGTCTTGCTGACCGTCAGGTTCACGTTCTGTGACAGCGTGGTCGTGACCGTGGCGCTGGTGTTGTTGGCGGTATTGATCTCGGTCACGCCACCGGGGGCGGTGACGCTGGCCTGGTTGCTCAGGCTGCCGGTGGCCCCGGCGGGCACGGTGCCGGTGACCTGAATCTGCACGCTGCCGCCGCTGGGAAAGGTGCCCACGCTGCCCGTGACGGTACTGCCGCTGACCGAGGCCGTGCAGTTGCCGACTCCGCCCGAAGCGTTCACGCAGATGGCGCTCAGACCGGTCAGATTGCCCGGTACGCTGTCGGTAAAGGTGGCTCCGTTCGCCGCATTGGGACCGGCGTTGCCCAGGGTCAGCAGGTAGGTGATCTGGTTGCCCGAAACCGCGCTGGCAGGCCCGGTCTTGGTGATGCTCAGGTCGGCGGCGGGCGTGACGGTCAGGGTGGCCGTGTTGGAAGCCGCCGCGTTGCTGCCCGCGTTGGTGCTCAGCGCCCCGGCTGGGATGGTGTTCGGATAGCTGCCGCTGGTGCCCGATTTGACGGTGACCAGAATGGTGCAGCCGCCCGCCGGGATGCTCGCGCCGCTGGCATAGGTGACGGTGGTGCCGCTGAAACTGGTGCTGCTGGCCGTGCAGGTGCCGCCCGTCACGCTGGTGATGACCAGACCCGCGCCCACGTTGTCGGTCAGGGCGCTGCTCAGCGTCTGGGCCGCGCTGCCCGCATTGCCCAGCATAATGGTCAGGGTGCTGGTGGTCGTGCTGTCGGCAGGAATGCTGGTGGGGCTGTAGCTCTTGGAAACAGTGGGCAGGGGCGGGCTGATGGTCGTGGGGTCGCTGGCCGTGTCGTTGGCCGTGTTCGTTTGGCCGCCGCCGCTGACGCTGGCCGTGTTGGTCACGCTGGCCGGTGCATTGGCCGCCACGTTGACCGTCACGGTAATCGCCGGATAACTGCTGCCCGCCGCCAGGGTGTCGCTGCGGGTACAGGTCAGGGTACTCAACACGCAGGTCCAGCCCGTGCCGGAAATGGCCGTGGCGCTCAGGCCAGTGGGCAGGGTATCGGTCACGCTGACTGTGCCGCTGGTGCTTCCAGCGCCGCTGTTGGTCGCGGTCAGGGTATAGGTCTTGCCGGTATCGCCCTGCCGCCAGGTGCCGCTGTGGGTTTTGGTGATGGTCAGGTCGGGCAGGCCGCTGTTGGCGTAGGTACAGACGATGGCCTTAGTCGCGTCAGTCCCGCTGATGAGTAGTGTGTTGCTGTTCTGGCCGTTGGTGGTGCTGGGTGTGCTGCTGGCTGGCGTGCCTGCGACCGTGCAGCTGAGGCCCGTGGTGTAGTTGCTCAGGCTGCCCGTGGTCATCGTTTCGGCGGGCAGGGTGAGGGTGTCGCCTGCATAGACCGTGACGGCGCTGCCGGAGTTGGCGGCAGTCGGTGCAGTCGCCGTGAACGCTGCCGTGTTGCTGCTCAGGCCATTGCTCGTGGTGGCCCCGATGCTTGCCACGTCGCCCGACTTGCTGTTCGTCCAGCTTTTGCCCAGTTGCAGGGTGGCACTCTTGCGGGTGTTGGTGAACACGCAACTGGTGACGCCTGTCGCGGGCTGCGTGTAGTTGGCCGTGGCACTGCTGCCGTTGACCGTTACCGCAGAGGTGGTGACCGTGGCGCTGGTGCTCAAGTTGGTACAGGCGACGGTTGGGGCGTTGTAATTAGCGATATTGCCGGTGGTAAAGGTTTCGGTCAGGGTAACAGTGCCACCGCCCTTGGCCGTGGCGAGGGTATTGGATGACCCCCCCACCGTATTGCTACCACCGACATTGTTACCCGTACTGCTTCCCGAAATCGCCAATGTCACCGTGTCACCACTTTTACCATTGACCCAGGTCTTATCCAGCAACGCGGTCGGGCCATTAACAGTGGCATTAGCAGTAGCGGTCAGAGCGGTTCTGCCACCTGCATCATAAGCCGTGGCAGTGGCGGTATTGACAACCTTACCAGCTTGCAGGTCAGCCAACGTGATGGCATATGGCGCGGTACATGTCATGGTACCTTGGGGAAGTAAAACCCCGTTTGGGGGTGGAGTACAGGTAATCTTTCCAAGAGGAATCTTGCTTTCCTGTGTAATAGCTGCGGCGGTAATGCTACCAAGTGCTGTCCCAAGTAAAGGCGCGTCACCTGTATTTTTAATCGTGTACGTGTAACTGATGCTGTCACCGATCTGCGTGTAAGTGGTAGGATTGGCGACCTTCGTTAGTGAAATAGATTCGGTACCGACCTGCGAATAGACCTCGGGGTTGTCGAACATGACATTGCCATTGGCCGTGCCGGTGGTGCCTGCGCCATAGACATAGAACCGAAGTTCATAGTTCACGCCAGCAAAAAGGGCTGGCGTGTTGAGCATCCCCACGTTTGAATAAGTTCCCGGAGTCGCTGTGGCATAGACTCCGACAGAGTTCATTATGGGCAATGTGCAAGCTTGACCGGGTGTCGAGCAGATAACCCCCGTAGGGTCGTAGATAGCCTCCATCATTTTCGCTGTGCTGGCCTGGGTGTAGGTCTGACTTGAGGCAATAAAGGCCGCTTCATATTGAAGACCGCTAATACGGGCGGGCGTAGACGTATTCACAGTCAGTGGCGAATAAACATAACTGGTGAACGAACTACTGACAACCGTTGTCCCCGCACTGTTGGTTGTGGTCGGCACTGCGGCAGCGCTACTCGCTCCCTTTGCCCAGATAAAGGAACTCCCAGTTCCAGCTACACCCATGCCAGTTGCAGTAATTACTCCCGTGTTGGCATTAGCGACTATACGGTCTATGCCTGTCAGGCCTGGCCCGGCCAGCATAGTAGAAACCTTGAGGTTGGCTGTTGTCGCGTTTTCAGGGGTCAGCGTATAACCCGAAGCCCCATCTTCATACCAACCTGCTGAGTAGTTACCAATGGCCCCAGCACTTCCCCCTGCGGTTGTCGGTGTCCACGCCGCTAGGGCGTTCCCACCCATCCCGGCCAGCAGGCAGGTCAGGGCCAACCGGAGGAGTCTACTTTTGCCTTTGCCCTGGGCGGCCCGGCGCTGCACTGCACTCGTATTCTTCATCTTGACTCCGTGGTGGGCAACAGCTTCGCGTACTTTCCAGTTTGGGAACGGGAACCGCAAGACCCTGGTGCGCCGAATATCCATCTGGGGTCCAGTGTAAGCGCCCATACCATGCAGCTTACTTACAGCAGTGACCTGTGGGGCGAGGCTGTTGACCCCCAGTTGGGGGAGGGATCTGGTGTCTGGGGCCTCTGCCCATGACCTGTACGTGACAGCCAGAGCTGAGCAGGCCCTGCTCGACCTGAGGAGCAGGCGTCTGTGGAAAAGCCGTCTTCAGATCACCCCGGCAGCAGGCTGAGTGAGCCGGAGAGACGGGGCACGACCAGGGCAACCGCAAAGTCCCGAAAACGAATAACAGGTAACCAGTATTACGGGATAAACAGAAATCCTGCCGCTTGAATGAAACTTGGTTCCTGATGAAATCGGGATTTTTCTCTGGGGCATCCATTAGTATTTACACCGAGTTCAAAATTGAACCGACTTTGCGGAAGCCCTGGGGGCACGACTCATTTCAAAGTCACGAGTGTAGGGTAGTCTCTCTCATGAAACTATGAGTCCTGCTTCCCTGCGCCGCGCCTTTTTTCTGACTATGCTCCTTTCCCCGGCGCTCTGTGCGCAGGCGCAACTGGCCCTGAAGCCGGACGTAGGCGATCCTGACACGAGCCCCCCAGCGTCGGTCACCACAGCGCCGGTGATCCCTGTGGTGGTCCCTGTGTCCACGCCAGCCCTGCTGCCCGCCGCACCGCGCCCCGCCGCTATGCCGCCAGCTTCAGCGCCGGTGACTCCACTCGATTTGCCCGCCGTGCCCGTGTTGCCGGCTTCCGGCTTTACTCCGCTGCCGCTGCCTGTCCCGCCTGTGGTGCCGGTGACGCCGAAACCAGTGACTCCCGTGCCAGTGACACCAGTTCCCGTGGTTCCTGCCCCGCCAGCCACACCGGCGGCCCCGGCCCTGCCCGGCAATTCGGCGCTGCCGACGGTTCCGGTACCACCAGTAGTGCCCGAAAAACCGGTGTTGCCCACGTTGCCCCCGGTGGCCGTGCGCGGGCTGTGGGTCGATGGCTTCGGGGTGGGCCTGAAAACCCGTGCTCAGGCCAAGCAGACCGTGGACGATGCCGCGCGTCTGGGGGTCAATACGCTGTTCGTGCAGGCCATTCGCCGGGGCGATTGCCTGTGCATGAAAAGTGGCCTGCCGATGGCGACTGACAGCGACCTGGAAAAGAATTACGACCCGCTAGCGGTGGTCACCAGACTGGCCCACGACAAGGGAATTCGCGTAATCGCCTGGGCCAGTGTGACGGGCATCATCAACGTCGCCTCGCCCAGCAGGGACCCCAAGCATGTGATGTGGTCGCACGGGGCCAATTCGCGTGACTCGTGGCTGGCCCGCCGCACCGACGGCAGCTGGCAGGTGGGCAGTGACGGCTGGCTCGACGCCGGGATTCCGGCTGCCGCCGACTACGCCGCGCAGAGCGTGGTCAATCTGGTACGTTATTACGATGTAGACGGTGTGCAGCTTGACCGCATCCGTTATCCCGACGGGGGAAACTGGGGCTACGATCTCAAGACCATCACCCGCTTCAATGCCGAGATGGGCACGCGTGGGCGGCCTCTCCCCAACGACCCTGTGTGGCAGCAGTGGAAACGCGATCAGGTGACGGCCCTGGTGCGCCGCATCGCGCTGGAGGTCAAAAGTCTGCGCTCCAGCGCCTGGATGACGGCGGCCACCATCACCTACGGCACGCCGCCGCGCGTGGGCGACCCGGACGGTTTCCGCAAATCTCAGCCCTACAACGACGTGCTTCAGGACTGGGTCACCTGGATTCACGACGGCCTGATCGACCTCAATGTGCCCATGAACTATAAGCGCGACGGCGTGGGCGATCAGGGCGTGTGGTTTACCGGCTGGAACGCCTATGCGGGTAGTGTTCGCACCCGCGCCGATGGGCTGGTCGCGCCGCTGGCGATCGGCACGGCGCTGTACCTCAACACTCCGCAGGTCAGTGCCTCGCAGGCGGCCCGCAGCGTGCAGGCGGGGCTGGGCTGGGTGGGGTACTCGTACCGTGTACCCACGCTGGCCAGTTACAACAACCGCGAAACGCTGGTGCAGGGCCTCGAAACGCTGCGCCAGGCGCTGACGGCCCCCGGCGCAGTGCTGGCGACGCCGCAACGCTGGAAGGACACGCCGCCGACCTCGCACGGGTTAATGGGCCGTGTGACCGGGGTCACGTGGCCGGGCCACCGAACCGTCGAGGCGTGGCAGGGCGGGCGGCTGGTGGCGACCTCGCTGACCGACGGCAACGGTTACTACGGCTTCCTGACGCTTCCGGCAGGCAAAACCGAGGTCCGGGTCGGCGGGCAGAGCTGGACCGATACCGTGCCCGAAAACCAGGTGGTGCATTTTCCCGACCTGCTGCTGCGCGACAGCCTTTCGCCGGTCAAAGGAACCCTGGCGCCCCTTCCCAGTCAGCCCGCTACCGTGCAGCCTGCCCAGGCGACTCCCTTACCATCTTCCAGAAGCAAAGCGGCCTTGCCACTGCTGACGGTGCCGGGTAGCCAGACCTCTGTGCCGAAGCTCAAGCCTCCAGTCCTCAAGACACCGGTCATTAAAGCGCCAGCCCTGAACATCCCACTCCTGAAGACACCGGTCATCAGGACGCCGGTTAAGGTCAAATCCACACGTCCTATCTTGCCGACGGTCACGCCGAAACGGTAACGCTTGGAAAAGATACGGGTTTCGGGGTATGAGTTGCAGGCGGTGTAGTTCTACTTGTGGCGGAATTTAGCGGAATCCGTCTGAGCTGGAAGGCGGTCAACACCTCGGGCGGGGGCCGCGCACCGGGCTGGTTTGTCGCGCTGGGACTGCTGACGGCGGCCCTGATCACCTACGCGATGATTCATGCGCTGACGCCCCGTCCTGAAGCTACTCGTGGTATTCGACCAGCAGAGGCCGGTGATCGCTGCCTGCTCCTGGCCACACCTGGGCGCGTACAGGCGTCAGGTCACGGGTCATCTGATGGTCTATACGCAGTTTGAAACTGGGAAAAGTCCAGCCCGGCCCACGCCCAGCCCGGTCAAAGGCGTCGGGGCCGTACATGCCCTGCAACCGGCGATAGACCAGGCCACGCGGGGGGGTATTCAGGTCGCCTCCCAGCAAAATGGGGCCTTCAGTTTGAAGCGCAATCTGCCGGAGTAGCTCCACCTGTTCATCCCGCGCATTCCGCGTGCGCCGGGTCGGGGCCAGGTCGCCTCTGAGCAAGGGCGAGAGCAGCACCGCGCTCAGGTGAGCATTAACCACGTTCAGCGTGTGGCCCTGCCAGCTAAGGGGTAGGACCAGCACCTCGCGCTGCATCTGCGGTAGGGGAAATGTGCGGGCACTCTGCATAGGCAGGCGCGAAAGAACCGCGACTTCCGTCCCGTGCGCCGAGGTGTAGTCCGGCAAGTAGGCTTCGAGTTGCCCGGCAAAACCGCCCTGCACGAAATTGGTTTCCTGAAGGAGAATCACGTCGGCGTCGGTGCTTTTTAGGAAGTTCGCCAGCCGCTCGGGAGAGGTCATGGTGCCCCGCGCCACGTTATAGGTCAAGACACGTAGCCTCTTGTCCGGCGCGGCGGCCTGCTGGGGCTTCCAGTGAAAAAACCCCGCGCCCCACAGCGCCAGCAGGGTTGCCAGCAACACCGTGCCGATTCTGCGGCGGCGCAGCAGCACCCAGAGCCACACCAGCGGCGCGGGCAACAGCCAGAGCACGGGCGGGGCGTACGCGAGGAGCAAGGTGGGCAGGGTACGTTCGCCGACATAGTCTCCGAGCAGCCAGCCGAGCGCCACACAAAGCAGGTATCCCCGTGCCAGATGTGAGCGAGATCGGCGGGTGTGGTCGGCAGGCGGCACGCCCTCCAGCATGGCATAAAAAAGGTGCCCACCCGCAATGGAGTGGGCTGGGCCGTTTTTTCGGAGATGAGCGGATGGTGGCCTTGAAGTACATCGACTACGTGGTTCCGGCAGCCAGGGTAAACGGATCGGTACTCGCCACGCCACTGACCGGGATAGGAAGTTTAGGGCCGTCCGGGCCGTCGATATCCCCTGGGACCAGTATTACCCTCATCCAAGGAATCAACAAAAAAGCGAGAGCTGTAGCCCCCGCCCCTCTTGCCATTCCTGCTCGGCTCAGCGCAGTGCCAGCCGCACCGCCCGCGCCTCTTCCTGTCGGGCCAGTTCCGCCCGCTGCACCTGAGCCACCGCGTCGGCCAGGGCTTCTTTCAGCTCCAGTACCCCCGAACTCTTAAGGGCGCTGACTGGAATGCCCCCGGTGCGTTCCACTTCACGGGACAGTTGCTCGGCATCGGCGCTGTCGGCCTTGTTCAGAGCGATGACGGTGGGCAGGTCGCGGAAGCCCAGCTCTTCCAGAATGCGGTTCACGGCTTCGAGGCGTTGCTCGGCCCCCGCACTGGCTACGTCCACCACATGCAGCAGCACGTCGGCGTCGCCAATTTCTTCCAGTGTAGAGCGGAAAGCGCGGGTTAAATCCTTGGGCAGGTCGCGGATAAAGCCCACCGTGTCGGTAAAGATGACCTGTCCGATGCCGTCAACAAAGCCCTGGCGGCTGGTCGGGCGCAGCGTGGCAAACAGTTTGTTCTCGGCCAGTACGCGCCGGGGTTCCTCGGCGGCGTGGGTGAAGGTGTTCAGCAGCGTTGATTTGCCCGCGTTGGTGTAGCCCACAATCGAAATCACCGGCACGTCGTTGCGCTCGCGGCTCTTGCGGCGTTCTTCGCGGCGCATGGCCACGCCTTCCAGTTGCTTTTCCAGAAAGCTGAGGCGGTCATTAATCCGGCGGCGGTCCAGCTCTAGCTTGGTTTCCCCTGGTCCGCGCGTGCCAATGGCCCCGCCCCCGGCACTGCCCCCGCCGCCCCCGATGCGCGAGAGCTGCCCCCCAGCCCCCAGCAGGCGCGGTTTCATGTACCGCAGCTGCGCCAGTTCCACTTGCAGCCGAGACTCGACGCCCTGGGCGTGCAGCGCAAAAATATCCAGAATCAGCTGGGTGCGGTCTACGACTTTCAGGCCAGTCGCCATTTCTATTTCGCGGGCCTGTGCCGGGCCAAGTTCCTGCCCAAAAATGAGCAGATCGGCGTCGAGGTGATAGGCCTTACTGGTCAGTTCTTCCAGCTTGCCCTCACCAACCAGCGTGCCCGCCTTGAGGTGGCGGCGGTAGATCAGTTCGCTGTAGACCACTTCCGCGCCAGCAGTGCGGGCCAGTTCGCCCAGTTCGTCGAGGCGTTCCTCGGCATCGAATTCACCCTGGTCAATCTGCACCAGAATGGCGCGTTCGTGGTGCTTTTTCGCCTCGCGCGTGCGGGCTGTGCGGGCAATTTCTTCTTCCAGCGCTGCAACCTGTGCACCCAGGTCAAATTCGTCGACCTCGAAGGGCTGCGCGGGCGGCAGAATGCGCCAGTCTTCTTCCTCGCCCACGGTGCCGGGAGGCGTCAGGTGCGCGGTGTGAATTAGGCCGGGGCGTCCGTCGTGGCCCACTTCAATGGCCGAAACCGCGTCCAGGCGTCTTAGAAAGAGAGTCGAAAGGTCCCCTTTGCTCAGCGGCCCGCCTTTGGGGTGAGTGTGCAGCAGGTGAAATCCGGCGAGGCGGTATTCGCCCATACGCAGATCGGGAAATTCGCTGCCCCGCGCGTCGGCCACACTGACCGAGATCACGCGGCCCCGGCGGTCGATCAGCACGCCGACTTCGCGCCGTATGTCGTGCGAAAGCTCAGCCAGATTGCGGGCCAGTTCCGGCGACCCCACGCGCCCCGGCTCTATGCGGCGGCGGTACAGGTTTTCGAGGGCTTTTTTCTGTGCCGGGCGCAGGCCCGAGAGATTACCGTGGACTTTATCTATGGTCGGTCACTTCCTTATCTGGGAATGGGTTGCTCAGGGAATGGCGTAAGGGATAAGGCATCTGCGCGGGCGGAGGAGCTACGCTCGACTCACGCGGGCCGCAGGGGTGCAGCGCAAACAGCAGGTCAGGTGCCGGGGAGAAGATCGCCCCGTTCCGGCTCAGAAATGGCTCTGGCATTGGCCCCAGCCTAGCGCGGCAGCCAGCGGTCAATATGTGCCGTTCAAACGAAAGTCTTGATCATCGTGGGGCCAGCGTAGGGCGCGGGGCAGGCCGGGCGCATCGGCCAGTTGGCGTAGTGCGGCCCGCAGGCAGCCAGGCCGGGCCAGGCTTATTCCGTTTCCAGCCACTCACTGACCGGAATAAAGTCCACGCCGTCGCCCTCGACGCCCAGCACGTTGTAATTGCTGTCGAACTGGACCAGCAGCTCACCCCGGTCAAAATGCTGAGACGAGACGACCGGTTTGCGGAAAATGTAGCGTCCGTCGTCGTCTAGGCCTATGTGGGCGCTCTTGGTAAAGCGGATTTCGACCTCGTCGCGGTGCTTATGGGTCCGCACCCGCACGCGGTAGGTCTGCGGGTCGTCCTGCTTGACGTAAGGGCTGGCGGCAGCTTTTTTGCGGAACAGGTTGAACATCTGGGCCTCTGGGGGAGAAGGAACTAAAAGTCGCTGAGAGCCTTATGCTACCGCAGGCGCTTTTCGGCAGATGACAGCTCGCATAAAGAAGCGACAAACAACGTGATCTTTTTATGCCGGTCAGTCGCGTTCGTCGGGTTCCGTCCAGGCCAGGATCATCGTTGGCAGGGTCGGAATAAAATTGACGGCTCCCATGTAAATGGTCAGCCAGGCGTAACTGGTGGACGGCACAGGCAGCGTACCGTTCTCGTAGCCAAGGTAAAAATAAAAGGCGGCGATCAGGAATACGGCCCCCAGCAGGCGGTAGGCCAGCACATGCGCTTGCTTGAGCCTTTGCCATTGCCGCTCGTCAAGGTGCCGGTCGCGGCCTTTGGGCAGGCCTAGATAGGCGGGCCGATACAGCGGAATGGAACCAGCCGCCATGACGACCATCCCCAGCAAACTGCCCGCAACAAAAGGCCCTTCACTGGCGGGCCGCACAACTTCGTACAGCAGGTAAGAAATGAGCGCCAGCGCGTAACCGCCCAGCGCCAGCATGACCAGACGGCGACGGCGCGAGAGGGGCGCCAGCGGGCGGGGCATAGAAGTTGTGGCGTTCATCGTTCGGCCTCCAGATCGCGCTCATTGGCGGCAAGAATGCTGATAGGCAGGTAGATGACGGCGTTCAGCAAAAGCGCCAGACCCAGCAGGCAACTCCACCAGCTGAGATGCAGGCCATCGCGGCCCCAGGCTCCACCGGTTAACACCAGACCCAGCAGGCAGCGGGCGAAAAGCTGCTGCGCCCTGGCCTGAGCGTCCAGCAGCCGCGCCACGTCGCGCTCATCCATATTCCGGGCCGTGCCATACACGACGAAGCGGGGCAGCGGCCCTTTCTGGAATTGAAAGGCGGTGTAAAGGGTCAGCCCAAAACCGAGAGTGCCGCCAGCCAAAGCCAGGAGGCCCAGCCAGTCCAGCTGACTCCCATGCCAGCCGCCATGCGATATCAGCCCGTCCCAGACCTGCCCCAGCGAGTTGCTAACTATCCCGATCATCAGCAGAATCATTCCCGCACGCCAGAGTTGGGCAAGTTGCCGCTGTCTGCTTACCGGAAACTGAACTTGCGTCATCGTCATCATTCCTTCCCTCCATAAACCTTGCTGCTCAGTGGCGTAAAGGGCTGGCGGCTAAAAATGGCCTCGATCGGTAGCCCGAAATACTCGCTGAGGCGAAAGGCCAGATCCAGGCTGGGCGCGTATTCGCCCCGTTCCAGATATCCGATGGTCTGGTAATTCACGTCCACGGCGGCGGCCAGTTCCTGCCGACTCAATCCGCGCTCGGCCCGCAGCACCGGCAGACGGTTATAGAGCGGCGGAGGCGTCGGACGCCCGGAAATTTTGGCAACCATACAACGTATTGTTGTATTACTGCAACAAAAAGTCAAGTCAGAAGATAATGAGGGCTAGAGCTGGTAGCGTCAGGGGAAGTGGCCACACCACCGGTTATTCACTGCGCGCCGCTGTTCGGCCTCGTCGCTTGTTACGCGCCGCTTGTCGAGAGGCATTTTGATCGTCCCAGGCTTGCCTATACGGCATCTTGTCCGGCTTTCAATGCATAGATTTGACTTCGCCTGTATAGAACGCTATACTTTCCCTATCACCGTCCGAAAAGGACGGATTTTTTATTGTCTGCTCCCAAATACAGAAAAACCCCTACGCCAGCGCGGGTAGGGGAGAACAGGCCAGAGCGTCGGCTCAGAGCTGTTTGATTTTGTCCAGAACCTCGCTCGGGCGCACGGTGTACTCGCCGGGGGTCGCCTCAATGTGCTCATAGCGCAGGGTGCCTTCCTTATCGATCACGAAAACGGCCCGCCCGCTGATGCCCCGCTCGTCGATGGCGACGCCGTACTCGCGGGCCACCTTCAGGGTCATGTCGGCCAGCAGCGGCACTTCGATGCCGTACTCGGCGGCCCAGGCCTTATGAGCGTGAACGCTGTCGCGGTTGATGCCCAGCACCACCGCCCCAGCATCGGTGAAGTCGTCCTGATGGCCACTGTATTCCGGCAACTGCATACTGCACACCGGACTGAAGTCGAGCGGATAGAACACCAGCACCACGGTCCTGGTGCCCCTGAAACTGCTGAGGGTCACGTCCTGTCCGGTGCTGGCAGGCAGGGTGAAGTCGGGGGCGGGCTTTCCGAGAAGGGTCATAAGGTCAAGTCTACCGGTTGCCGGTTAGTGGTTGATGGCGGTACGGTCGCCGGTGACCCAGTAGCGCACGCGCTCGGCCACGTTTTCCATGTGGTCGCCGACGCGCTCCAGGCTGCGGCCCACGCGCAGCAGCAGCAGGGCCTTGCTGATGTTGCGGGGGTCTTCGAGCATGTAAGTGACCAGTTCGCGCTGAATCTGCTCGTACAGTTCGTCGATCTCGTCGTCCATGCCAATGGTGTTCTCGGCGCGGGCCACGTCGCGGTCGGCCAGCGAGGTGCGCAGGTTCTGGCTCATCTCGGTCAGGCGCTCCAGCATGCGCGACAGGTTCACGTACTTCTTGAGGGCCGGGGACTCGGCCAGCTCCGCGCCGTCTTCAGCGACGTGCACGGCGTAGTCGCCCATGCGCTCAATGTCGGACAGGCTCTTGAGCACCAGGGCCACCATCCGCAGGTCGCGGGCCACCGGCTGGTGCAGGGCGATCAGACGCAGGCACTCGGCCTCGATCTGCGCTTCCTGGGCGTCTACTTCGCGGTCGATGCTGCGGATTTCCTCAAGGCGCTCGACGTTGGCATTGAGCAGAATATCGGCGGCGACGGGAAACATCCGCTCGACGGTACCGAGCATGTTCAGGGCGCCATTCAGGATGGCTCTAAGGTCAGATTCTAGGGCTTCGCGCATGGGGGTTCTCCTCGGGGCTGAACGTACCACCTGTTCATGACTTCGGTGTCAGCCAGCCGTCAGAAGTGTAGGCCAGCCGGGTCGCCGTGGCCGCGTGAACAGGGGTAGGGAAGGGGCTGAGAGACAGGAAAACGGCAAGAGGTAGCAGAACAAAACAGAGCAAAATGCGTGTGTGCAGGCGGCAATCAGCCCTGGCTGAGGCCAGCCACGCCGGGCAGCGTGAAGCAGAAGGCGTTCTGGTCGCCTTCACGCTCGACCCAGGTCTGCCCGCCCCAACCGTGGACGATGCTGCGCACGATATACAGTCCCATGCCGCTGCCCTGGCCGGTGGCCGCTTTGCCGCGCGTATGGGCCTGAAAGAGGCTCTCGGTGTCCGAGATGGCCGGGCCACGGTCGAGCACCGCGATCTCGACCCAGGTGCCGCGCACGGTGGTCCGCACGTGAATCGGCTGTCCGGCGGGGCCGTACTTCAGGGCGTTCTCGATCAGGTTCAGCACCACCTGAAGGAGCTTGTCGGGGTCGGCCCGCACCAGATAATCCTGTCCGAACGTCACGGCGCTGTGGCGGGCGCTCAGCTCGGTCGCCAGCAGGCGCTCGGCGCGGGCGAAGGTCTCGGCCAGCGGTACGGTGCGGGCGCGGGTGGGCCGGAACCCCACGGCGAGGTCCTCGACCA